>JAKITS010000001.1:600000-900000 GCA_021648085.1 Candidatus Magasanikbacteria bacterium | reverse complement strand
TCAAATTTAAAATATTTATTTAAATCACTAGAGGCAACTGTATAATTGATACTAGTTTCTCCAGAAATAGCTGAATATGTTCCATCTGCCGTATCTGCTTTTAACCAACGATATAAAGAAGTTGCTTCACTATCGCCATTTACATCATTAAAAGTGTAATTACCTGTGATTAATTCTCCAACCGATACTAATCCAGTTATAGTTATTGTATTAGCAGTTGGCACAGTTGGAGTGCTGGATATTGGAGTAGCCGAAGAAATCGAAGAAGCATTACTAGTACCATTAGTATTAGTTGCTGACACTCTAAAGTCATAGCTAAGTCCATTGGTTAGACCTGTGACAGTAGTAGTAGTGGTTGTAGAAGTCCCATCTGCGAAAGTAGACCAAGTAGTCGGTTCTGAAGCTAATTTATATTCTACTTTATAGTCAGTAATAGATACTCCTCCATTATTAACTGGAGCTGTCCAAGAAAGAACCATTTCTGTACTAGATGAAGTTGCAGTTAGACTGGTGGGAGCGTCAGGAACAGTGGTTGGCACTGAAGAATCTGAAACAATTGAACTGTAAATAGTTGTTGTTAATGATGAAGAATGACTGGCAGTAATAAAATATCCTGTAGAAAAAGTACCGTCTGCAATAGAATTTACTCCTCCAGCAAATAGGTCTATATCCTCACCGACGTCATTAAAATCTCCGTCACCATTGGTATCTTGATACAATTCAAAAGTTGCTCCTGCTGATGTTCCAATATTGATAATAGCTCTATAGCGTCTATTAGCGACAATAGCAACTCCTGTGCTAGTTAGAGTAGCCCAAGCATTGTTATAACGACGAGCTATATAAAAACTCCCTGAATTATGAACTATCAACGCATAATTTTCATTAGTTGCATGATTTAGTATGTCATTAGGGCCATACGCAATAGGAGCGCCAAACTGCCCCGTAACACTAACTGAAAAATCCGTCTGCAACATAGGAGTAGATGATCTAAGAAAACTATCTTGACTAACCAATCTAACACCACCCCAATTAGCACCGTCTCCTACTATTGTTAATGCATCATTTTGTTGAATTGAACCCGAAGAACCACCAACTCCCGTAGCATCAACTTCATTCCATTTAGAAGTATTAATAGTGGTACCTGTAAATGTATCCTCTAGTACAACAGCTGCCTGAGTTGTATTTGCAATAAAAATAAAAATAATTAAAGAAAAAACTAAAATATAACCTGTAAATATTGGTGATATTTTTTGTAAAATTCTATTTTTTTCTAATAACATAAGACTAAATTGTATTTTTTAATAATATTTATTTGTGTATTATATCCAGAGTGTCTAAATTTTATGTAAGACTTAACACTTTTCCCAGACCACGATTTTGTGATTTTGTAAGTCAAAATGGCAAATTCCAAACCTTCCTTCACTCCTCTTTCTTGCCACTCATCTGTAAGCTCTTTACGAACCTCAATTGTTTTGAGTCTTTGATTAATCCATTCTTTGGAATATCCCTTTTTTAGATATGTTTGCACAGCTCTGTTAATTGCTAATTCTGGGTCTTCTGTTTTTTCAATCCTTTCATAACCGACTTTGCTAGCCAAAGCTTAAAAGGCTCTGCTTTAGGCGAAGGAATTGACTGAATAAGCTTTAAAAGTGATTCTGTGTCAGCTACATCTGTAATTCTCATTTTCCCATCACTTGCTATTAATTTCAAACGGCTACAATTTGTAGCCACTTCACTACCTTCTTTTTTTAGCCTTGTTTTCAATACACTCCAATATTTTCGTGGATTAACACTTTCGGTTAAAACTTCAATAACATCAATGATAGAAAAATACCAAATTTCTTTATCTTCGTCCCAATGACGACGAACTTATTTTTCGTGAAAAAGTACAATTGAAGTATCTTTTTTAGTCATATTTTAAAAATTATTATTACCTTAGTGTTACATCTATATTATACTAAAAACTATGTTTTTACAATTTTATAAATAAAATCGTTTTCGGATCGATAGCGGAGAAAATACCATATTTCCCCTCTAAAAATAAAAAAGAAAAATTTTGTTTTGCTTCCTTATTTTTAAAAGCGAAGCGGGAAACCTCCTTATTATCAAACAGATAAAAAATGTATGTCGCCTAACGTTCCAGTATATCTGATGTTTGCCAAAATTCCTTTAAAAATCAATTAGTTTTTGGCAAATATGGGTCGAGCGAGGGCACGAGCGAGCTAGATATACTGTGTTGTCAGACCCGAGCGTAGTTTACGGAGCGAGAGTGCAACGGGGGCGTAGCGATAGCGGAGCAGTTTTTAAAAAATTATAAATTTCCCGCTTTAACCATGTCTATCGATGACTTTCCTCCTTGCTCCTCTAAATATACTTTATTCTTATCTGCAAAATAATGTTTCAACCTTTCAACTTGTTTAGGCACAGTGTTTTTAGGGATACTATCTAAGGTAAAATATCTTAAATCTCTAGCTTCTTCATTTAATGTGAGTTTTCCACCAATTACATTACAAACGAACATAAAAACTATTTCATCTTTATGAGGTTTTGCGTAAATACCCATAAAACGAGAGACTTCTACATCTAAGCCAGTTTCTTCTTTTGCTTCACGAATCATGCATTGCCAAGGAGTTTCGCCTTTTTCAAGACTGCCACCGGGAAGATTCCATAAATTGTAATCATTACGATGACAAAGCAAAACTTCACCTTGTTCGTTTGTAATTATCCCAAAAACCCCAACTGTTATTGTATGTTTCATAAGAATTTATAATTTTTTAAAAATTTCTGACAACGTCAGGGATATCCGAAGTTTTTCTGTAGCGTAGCGGAAGAAAAATTTGGAGAAATGGCGAGCCGAGCCATTTCTCGTATATCCCTTGTTAAGTGACCTGACGACCGAAGGGAGGAAAGCGCAGCGTGGTGCGGAGTGAAACGGAGCAAGTAATTTTTTGGGCGTTCCATCCAGCGAACACAGTGAGCCTTCCAGAACAAGTATCAATGGGCTTGGGCGTATCAGTTAAGTGCTTCCTATAAAACTTGATGAAGATTTCTATTTAATATCTTGAGGTATTTTCTTTTCTCGCTTCATTTTTTCTGTCTTTTGTTCCACAGTCATAAAATATGGTTTGTCTCTGAAATGTCTGTTTAGTATTTCACAATTCTCTTCAAGTGAATGTTCTAATGTGTCATTTTGAAGAATTTGTCCTGTTGCTACTAACTTTTTTGCTTCCTCAATATCTGAATCTGCCTCATAAAGAATTGCAGTAATTTTACAACCTGCAAAAGCTAAGGCAGTAGTTCTATGACTACCATCTAACATAAAATATTCTGCAACGGGATTTTGATGTTCAAATCTTTCAAATTCTTCAAGAAGTTTGTTATCAAAATACTTTCTGACTATATCTTTTCTGATGACTGGAACAAAAGGCACTTCTTCTCCTGATTTGCATTTAGAAAAATATTCATTTAGAACGCTATCGCTATGAACTGGGTAATCGTTCAAAGTGACAATTTGATTGGGCGTTAGTTCTATAGTTTTCATACCGTATAGAAATTAAGTAGTTCTTTAAATAGTTTAGCGTTCTAAATCCTCAATTATCTTTTTTAGTCTATTTATGTCCAAGTCCAATCTTTTTGAAATCTCAGGAGTAAGTTTTTTATTCAATTTTCCCTCTTTAACTAAACCTAAACGCCAAACTGAATATCCAATATCTCCGCAGGTATTGAGTAAGGAAATAACCAGTAATCTCTTTTTGCCTGTTTTTGATATTGGGTATCTATATGTTTTAAGGAATAGTTCTTTTTGTTTAGGATTTAGTTTTAAGCTTTGAATAAAATAGACAAGATCCCATTCGGGAAAATTGTATCTTGAGAATTCCCAGTCCAAAAGTCTAATGTTCTTGCCATCATAAATAATGTTTTCTCTTGATAAATCGCCATGCAACAAACAAGCCTCTTTTCTATCAGCAAAAATGTTGTCTTTTTTTGTGCAAAAAACAGTTACTCTCTTGAAAAGAGAATCAATTTCATTAGCTGTTTTAGAGGGAATTGCATTTTTATGGTTATTAACATTCCTAAAATATGGTTTTATTGCTTTCAACATGGAGTGTTTTTTGCAAGGCTTTTTTTGTTGATGCAGTTTCTTAAGCCATTTAGCCATTAAAATTATGAATTTGCCATTTAGTTTCTTAGGATATTTTCCATCAACAAATTCTTCAACAAAAAAATCAGCAGGAATAATTTTATGAGATTTATCAAAAAAATAGACTTTTGGTCCTAGTTTGGGTTTTAGAGATTTCAAAAGATTATATTCTTTTTTTAAATTCTTGAATTGAGGATTGTTTTCTATTCGCAAAACATATTTTTTTCCAGTTGTTTCAATTGCATAATTGTCATTATGATTTCCACTAGCGAGAAAAGAAAATTTTATTAAATCTTCATCAAGTTTTTTACAGGTTTCTTCTACTTGTTTTTTAGTAATTTTCATAATAGGTAGGTAAGGAAGCACGTTTATATAAGTTGCCCAAGCCCCATCACATTTTAGCCCAAAAAATTATTTCACTTAACGTTTAGTATATGCGATGTTTTGCGGAGCGTAGCGGAAGAAAAATTTGGGTGAAGCCCGAGCTGAGGGCTGAACCGTATATCCCTTGTTATACGCCCCGACGACTGAAAGGAGGAGAGCGCAGCGTGGCACGGAGCGTAGAGGAGTGAGTTCAAAAAATATTTTTCGTTTTTATTCATTTAGATAGGCTTTCGTTTATTTCTTATAAATTTGATTTTTTCGTTTTTCTTTTTCCAAGAGGGGTTAGGGGTGAATTGGAAAAAGGAAAACTCCTTATTTCTTTGTATTTTTTAATGAGAAGATAATACTTTCAGCAGGATAATTCATACGTTCACAGATTCTTTTTAAGATTCTAACAATATGATTTGCACTAAGTCCAACTTCAATAAAGTGTCCTTCAATAAATTCTATGGCATTTGGCAATTCTTTGTCTATTTCAAATAACCATTTGAATTCATCACTCTTTTTGATATTTACAAATTCAGTAGGCGAAAATTTATATAAAAAATTACATGTTTTTAATAGTAAATCTCTCCATGTCTTTATTTCAATACCTAATTCATCATTTTCAAAAAATAAACGAGACGGCTTACTTCCACTAAAACTATCTTCTGATTCTAAATCAAAAGTTTGTTCTTCTGGAATTGGTTTAGAATAAGTTGTTTTTGGATATGGCCAAATTTCCTCTGCATTTTTTATTAAACTTTTTGCTCTTTCTATTATAATTCCTTCATTCCAATCTGTTTGATTATCAAGTTTATAATTTAATTTTAATCTGCTTGTCTGAAAATCTATTTGTTGTTTATCTTCTAGTGAATTATTAGACAATTCACTATTTTTTGCTGTCAAACTTAAATTACCTAATGTGTGTAAATATTTATTGTGAATCTCTTGCCAGTTATCGCCTAATTTTAGTTTCCATTCTTTTGTTAGTGTCTGTGGCATAATATGTTCAACAGTTAAATTTTCCACATTTACAGGATAAGCAGAATTATAATTTTCTAATGATTCTAATAAAAAGTTTTTATTTTTTGCTTGTAATCTATAAATTTCTTTATTTATTAAAGCATTTTCAAATTCTTCGTTAGTTGGAACTTTTTGAGAGACTCTTTTTTCAAGTAGAATGTAATTCAATATATTTACATACTGATCTTTCCATGAATCTTCTTTTTTAATCTCTTTTGAAAGAGTAATAAACATTTTATTTAATCCTTGTGTGGTGTTATCCACTAGAATTTTTCTAAAAGCATAACTTTCAATTAATGTAAGGATTTCTATAATGTTATTTTCAGAAAGATTTTCCAATTTGACATCATTAAAAATATCAAATAAATAAGGATAACAAATAGTAAATTCTAATTTATTCAACCTTGATAATTTTTTATTAATTTCAATATTCTTATGTTCTTTAATTTGGACAAACCAACTAAATAATTCTGCGAATGTTAATAAATCATCAAGTATTTTTTCTTTATCTTTTTTGAAATTATTAAATGAATATTCTTTGAAAACTGAATAAACATCTGCCTTCTTTACCCATGTTCTTTCTTTGAAAATTAAATAATTTCTTATAAATTCAGCAATATTACCAGTTAGATTTTCTATTTCAATCCAATATTGTTTATATAACTTTTCTTGTTCAACTGGTTCTAAATCCATTAAAATGTAATTTCTAATTAAATCTCCTGCTGTTAAATCAACACCTGTTGAATTAAGGCTTTCAAAGATTAGTTGAGGATCATCTTGTCCCCTTACTAAATCTATTAGAACTACCTTCAATTTCCTAAAAGAATCAAAAATCTGCTGTGGACTTAATTCTTTTGAGGAAATTTTATTTAAGAAAAAATTATAATTATTAATAATATTAGAATTTACATCTAAATTATTTGATTTTTCAAAAAGATTTTCAAAAAATTCTTTATCTTGTTTATTTGGTTTGAGCCTAATTCTTTTATTTTTTTCTTTAGAATATTTATTAATCAAAAAATCCATTAATTGCTCGATTAAAACATTCTCTTCTTCTGATTTGTTTTCCTTTTTTTCCAAAAAATCATGTAGAGCCTTTAATAATAAAGAAACAGTAGTTAATCTTTGTTGCCCATCAATTACAGTATATTCTTGAAAACCACTTCCTATTGTTACCAGTGTTCCCAAAAAATGATCACTTCTTGAATTATTATTTAAATCAATTAAATCATTCCATAATTTAAGACAATTTACTTTAGTCCAAGCGTAATCTCTCTGATAAACAGGGATAACAAAACTTTTCCCCGAACCTTCTAAAAATTGATAAATTGGTAATTGTTGTACTTGCATATTTCCACCTATTATAAATTAAAATTGTAATTAGTATATAAGTTTTCTCTTTTAAATAAAATCGTTTTCGTAACGGAGTGGAGAAAACACAATATTATCCCCCTCTTTTATTTTTGAAAAAATCAAATTTATTCCCCTTTTAGAAAGCCTATAGTTATCGTACATCAAGAAAAATATTTTTTGAATTGCGTATAACTGGTTATTATCCGAAGTTTATTTCGGATAATAACTGTATTTTGTATTAAATGCGAACTTATGTTAGTATTCATATATATATAACTTATTTAGAAGTTTACCATGGAAAATATATTATTACAAACAAAAAATTTACTAAAATTAAGGGGATATTCTCCAAAAACTAGAAAGGCGTATTTATTATATATTAAACAATATTTAGATTTTGCAAAAAAATATGACTTGAAAAATAAAAAAGAGGCTATAGAAAAATTTTTATTAGAAAAAGTTGAGCAAAAAAAATCTCCACAAACTATAAATCTAGCTTTAAATTCTGTTAAGTTTTTTTATAAAGAAGTTTTGAAAAACAATGAAAGTATTGATTTAAAATTTACCAAAAGAAGTAAAAAATTACCTATTGTTTTAAGTAGAAAAGAAATACAAGAAATTTTAAAAAGTCTATCTAATCAAAAATATAAACTGGCAATAACATTAGCTTATGCTGGTGGCTTACGAATTAGTGAGGTACAAAATTTAAAAGTACAAGACCTAGATTTAGAAGAGTTAATTATTCATATTAAAAATGCTAAAGGTAAGAAAGACAGAATTACAGTTTTTCCAGAAAAACTAAAAGCAGATTTTCAAAATTTAATCGCAGGAAAAAAAATAAATGACTTTATTTTTAACTCTAATCGTGGAGGAAAATTAAGTACAAGATCTTTTCAATTTGTTTTTCAAAAAGCTCTACAAAAAACAAAAATAAAAAAACCAGCCACTTTTCATTCTCTTCGACATTCATTTGCTACTCACCTACTTGAAAATGGAGTAGATGTGCGATATGTTCAAGAATTGTTAGGACATTCTCATATACGCACGACACAACTTTATACAAAAGTGACAAATCCAAAATTAAAAAATATAAAAAGCCCATTATGAGTTTAGTTTTTTTATTTTTTTTCATATTATTTATTATTTTCGCTTGGAAAAGATTTTTTTGGGCTTGTTTTTTGGTTATTTTACTTTTACCATCTTATTTAGTTCGATTTAGTTTTGGACAAATTCCTACAACCTTTTTAGAGTTAATGATTGGAATTATCTTTATTTTTTGGCTAATTCGACTTTTTAATGAAGACAACAGAAAACTTGCTCAAAATAGAGCAAAGAAATTGTTCGACAATCACAAATCTTTATTGTTTGCGATAGGGATTTTTGTAATTGGGGCTGTAATTAATATAACTATTTCTATAGATTTACGCTCTGCACTTGGAGAATTTAAAGCTTTTTATGTTGAACCTATTATTTTTGCATTTATTTTATACACTTCGATTGAGGATAAAAAGCAGGTAAACAATTTAATTTTTGCTTTAGTTTTAAGTGGATTTGCAACTGCAATTTTGGCAATTTATCAACATTTTACTGGCTTTATGGTGCCTTATTCTTTTTGGGAAAATAGAGATACTTACCGCGTGACAGGTTGGTGGGGATTTCCAAATGGAGTTGGAATTTATTTAGCACCAATTATTCCACTTGCGATTTATCTTTTTGTAAATTATAAAAACAAAATTATTCAAACAACCTCCCTACTTTTTGTACCACTCGCTCTGCTCGCTATTTTTTATGCCAAAAGCACTGGTGCTTTAATTGGAGTTTTAGCTGGTTTATTTTTCTTACTTCTTTTCAATAAATTTACAAAAATAAGTGTAATTATAGCGTCTATTGCTGTGTTTTTGTTTGTAATGTTTGCACCAATGGCAAGTGGAATAAAACAAGAAATTCTACTTCAAGACAGGTCTGGACAACTTCGTATAAATATGTGGGGTGAAACTGTTGAATTACTCCGACACAACCCTATTTTTGGTGTTGGGCTCGCAAGTTATCAAAAAGCTATTTATCCGTATCGTATAGATAAATGGATAGAGATTTTTCACCATCCGCACAATCAATTTTTGACAATGTGGGTAAATATAGGGATTGTTGGTTTGTTTGGATTTATTTTAATTTTATTTTGGTTTTTCAAAACTGCTTTCAAAAACAAAAATATTTTTTTGTTAAGTGCAATGATTGTATTTGTAATAATTGGATTAGTTGATTCTCCTTACATAAAAAATGATATGGCTATAATTTTTTGGCTTTTACCTACTTTTTTACTACTTTTTAATGAAAAAGGTTGACAAACTCGCATAATTATAGTAATCTTACTTTTAGTGCTTTTAAAGTTCGGGTCCGTAGCTCAGTGGTAGAGCAACATACTCATAATATGTTATGCCTCGGTTCAACTCCGAGCGGACCCATTACCTTTTACACACACCATAATATTTGGAAGATAAAACCCGTGTGTAAAAGCAAAAACCCGACATTAAGTAATGTCGGGTATTTTTTTATCTAAAGTATCTATAATGTCCAATGCTTGCTCTGCATATTTTATCCACAAATAATGCTCTGATTTTCTTTTTGCCCAGTCAGGATAAGAATTAGGCAGATCAAGATCTCCTTTTCTTCCTAATGTTAAGCGTCTGGAAGACATAGATCTAAAAGCGATAATTACATCACTATTATTTGAGTCTACCTCTTCTGAAATACCAACAACAATTGGGCAAGAAAAAAGTCCTTCTGGAGTTAAAATAACCAAAAAAGGATCGCGCCCCCACTCATCGACTCTTCTTAATTCAACGCCTCTTGCTTTAAAGATTGTGGCAACTTTATTTTTCCACAATTTACTACTATCTGCAAAAGTCATTTCTGGAAAAACATCGTAAACTTCTTGAATTTCACATATAATACAATCTTGAATTTCTGGTACAGACTTTATAATAAGTTTGTCTATTTTATCCCTACACTTTTTTATAGACACAGATACCTCCACTTTTTCTATTTTAAAAGAACAAAATATTAAACCACAAAAAAGAAAAAATGTCAACAAAAAGGAGCATAAATATCGAAATATCTCAAGACCTTACTATTAAAATTGTGAATATTTAAAGTTCTTATGATTTTATCCCGAGATCCGTTCGACTTCATTCCGCTCAGGATGGTGTATTTAATTTTTCTTTTATTTTTTAAAATTTATTTTTTGTGATTTGTTTACATCTTGTTTCTTTATCATTCTATTGCTTAAATAAGTCAAAAAAGGTATATTAGTTTTATATAATTCACTTATTTCTTAGGTCTTAACCTTAACTCCTCGCTCTGTATGGCATTAACAATATTTTTATTAGTTTTAGGAATTGGTATTTTGATAGCCGGTGGTGAATTTCTAGTTCGCGGTTCTGCGTCCATCGCCAAAAGACTTAAGGTTTCTCAGCTTGTGATAGGATTGACTGTTGTGGCATTTGGAACTTCGGCACCAGAGCTTGTGGTAAATATATTTTCTGCTCTAAACAACTCACCAGACTTAGCAATTGGAAATATTGTAGGAAGTAATATATCAAACATCTTACTTATTTTGGGAATTGCGGCGATAATTTATCCGCTTCAAGTATCAAAAGGAACTGTGTGGAAAGAAATTCCACTTTCACTTTTGGCGGTTATATTACTGTTTATTTTTGGAAATGATGCACTTTTAGACGGGTCTCTCACAAATGTTCTTAGTAGAGCAGACGGCTTGGCATTTATGGCTTTCTTTATTATCTTCCTTTATTATACTTTTGGGATCTCCAAAATAGAAGGTGAAAAAGAGGTAATTCACACATCCAGCTGGTTAAATTCTGTTTTAATGGTTTTAGCTGGAATTGTTGGATTAGGTTTTGGTGGACAACTTTTGGTAAAAAATGCTATCATTTTGGCACAAATTGCCGGAATGTCTGAATCTCTTATTGGTCTTACAATTGTGGCTATTGGAACATCACTTCCAGAATTGGTGACGGCTGTAATCGCAGTTCTCCACAAAAATGATGATATGGCCATTGGAAATGTTGTTGGATCAAATATCTTTAATATATTTTGGATACTTGGACTTACAGCTGCAATAAAACCTTTGGCTTTTAATATCGCAGCCGATATAGATTTATTAGTAAATATAGGAGCTACACTCCTATTATTCTTATTTTTATTTAGTGGAGAAAGAAGAAAAATAAATCGACAGCAAGGTGTTATTTTTGTAATTCTTTATATAATTTATATTATTTATTTAATAAATAGAGGTTAAAATATGCGATTAAATAAATTTTTAGCGCAATCTGGATTGTGCTCTCGTAGAAGAGCAGACGAGTTTATAGAAGCTGGGAAAATAACTGTAAATGGAAAACAGCCAAAACACGGCGTGCAAATAGATCCAAAAAAAGACGAGGTAAAATTTAGAGACAAAATAATAAAACTCTCCGAAGAAGAGTTAATTTATATTATTGTAAACAAACCTGTTGGATATATTACAACTACAACTAGCGACCAAGGCAAGTCTGTTTTGGAACTTTTGAAAGCAAAGTATTATTATGCAATTGGCGGAAAAAGAGAAAGACGAAGAGTCTTCCCGGTTGGCAGATTGGACAAAGATTCCGAAGGGTTGGTTTTGCTTACAAACGATGGAGATTTGACAGAAAAATTGAGTCATCCGCGTTTTGAACACGAAAAGGAATATGAAATTCTGATCGATGAAGATATGAGTGAAGATGACATTGAAAATGTTTCCAAACAAATGCAACTTGGCGACGACAATGTAAAAGGAGCAAAGATAAAAGAAGTGAAAAAAGTAGAAGGTGGATACGCTGTTTATCTAGTCTTGAAAGAAGGAAAAAATAGACAAATCCGCAGAATGTTTGGAAGACTTGGGCATAATATACGAAAATTGAAAAGAATTAGGATAAATAAACTAGAACTTGGAAAATTGCCAGTTGGGCAATGGAGATATGTTGAGAAAAGTGAAATAATTTAAAAAGATGGATCGCTTACGCTTGGATTAAGTAGGACAAAATAAAAAGAGTTGGAAGGACCGGCTAATGTTTTATTATAATTATTTATATTTAATGATATTGCACGGGGATATTTCGACTCCGTTTCACTACGCTCAATATGACATAACTGAGACAATAAATTAAACTAACAAAAAAAAAGAATCTTGAGAAAGATTCTTTTTTTGTGTCAATTCCTTGACAAAAATAAAAACCTCGGACTAATATAGTCCGAGGTTATTTTATTTACAGTTTTTTTCTATTTATTGGGATTAGGTAAAGCGAACACACGATATCTACCAAAGAACTTTTATAAATTTTTTGAATTTTATGGTATGCGAAACTGTGTTCAGGAAATTCAAGGTTTACGGTTCCTGTTCTTTTCATTTCTTCCAAAACTTTATCTTTATTTGGATTAGTTGAAAAAGTTTTTAGAGATTCCTCCAAATCACTTTCAATTCCTTCATAAATACTTGCGATATATATTACCGCTTGCCTAAATTTTTGTACAGCTTCTGGTGTAAGCAAAAGAAGTAAATCTTCCGCAAAAATACGATTGGCATTTAAATGAAGGAAATCTACCCATTCTTCTGGGTTTTGTGAATAAAGATTAAGAAATTCCAAAATCTCTGACTTTTGCATCACTATTCTCCTGTTGTTAAAAGACTTATATACTTAAACAAAATTTAACACTTTTGTCAAGGTCTGCTATACTAAGCTTAGTAAAATTACACAAAAAAATATGCCAAAAACAAAAGTTAATTTTGATAAAATGCGTTCAGCATTTTTCTTTGCACTCATTATACTGCTTAGTATAGGAATGGTTTATTTATTACGACCATTTTTCTATCCTATTTTTTGGGCAGCAATTGTGGCAGTAATATTTTATCCAATTTACAGGTTTACAAATAAATACCTAAATTCTCCGGGTACAAGCTCTATTATTACTATTATTTTATTTACAGTTTTTCTTCTTTTACCTCTTACACTTTTTAGTGTTTTATTTATAAATGAGTCTGTAAACTTGTTTGATAAAATATCACAAAGAGATGTGCTTGGAGATGTAAAAATAGCTGCAGACTGGATAAATAAAACCTCACTAGCACCTTATGTAGAAATTGCCCAAGAAAAATGGACAGGCTATGCGCTAAATGCATCGGAGACAGTGGTTGTGTTTCTTTTTACTAACATAAAAAATATTACACAAAACTCAATGCGTTTTATTGTTATGTTTTTCTTGATGCTTTATACTTTATATTATTTTTTTAAAGATGGAGAAAAGATGTTAAAAAGAATAGTGGAAATTTCTCCACTTGGAAATAAATATGAAAAACTTTTATACAAAAAATTTACTTCAACAACAAAAGCCACATTAAAAGGAACCTTAATTATTGGTGGAATCCAAGGTTTAATTGGAGGGCTTACATTTTGGGTTGTGGGAATTGAAGGTGCTTTTATTTGGGGTGTTATTATGTTGGTAATGTCTTTAATTCCAGCAATTGGTCCATTTCTTATTTGGTTTCCAGCGGTCATTATCTTACTTTTAACTGGAAATATCTGGCAAGGAGTTGTACTTTTACTTGTTGGAAGTTTATTTATAAGTAGTATAGACAACCTTCTCCGCCCAATAATTGTAGGAAAAGATACTGGTCTTCATCCTTTGATAGTTCTACTTTCTACTCTTGGAGGTTTGTTGATATTTGGAATTTCCGGATTTATAATTGGGCCTGTCATTGCAGCATTATTCCTTTCTATAATTACCATTTACAAAGAGTACTACAAAAAAGAACTTAAAAATAATTAAAAAAATAAAAAAAGACTGCTAGAAAGGTCTTTTTTTTATTGACGAAATTTATATTTTGTGCATAAATAGTATAAACTATATTAACAGTTCTTTTAAACTCAAGGCAAAAGGAGAAAGATGTGTTCTTATTTAGATACCGAGACAAGACCAATTAAACTTTTACCCACAATAACAGAGCAAGATTTAGAGGATAAGGGTTTTACTGCAATTGAAAATAAAATAAGCAGAGACGCCACAACAACAGAGCTAATAACAAAAGCTCTGAAAACAGAAAGGCGTAATGGGTATAATTTTACCCTAAAAGAAATCTTTCTAGGTGTTATTTTTTTAGATTTTCACAATTCGGAGACAGAATTAGAAATAATTATTTTTGAAGGTTGGCGTGAAAACAGTGAAGGCAAAAAAACTGTTTTTTTTACTTCAAAAAAATTATTTGTAAGAAAAAATGATCCAGAAAAAGAAAAGAAGATAGAATTAGTACGAGGTTATTGTCTTTTGTCTGCTTTTTTTGATGCAAGACTAATGAAAAAGTCTGAAAAATTAGAATACACTACATTTTGTGAAGTTTTAAAAACTATACACAGTTTTCTTTTCGGGATAAAAAGTAGGATTATATTATTTTGTAAAAAAAATAATTTTAAAACCCTAGACCAATAAATTTTATTGGTCTTTTTTTTTGACAATATTTTTCAACTAACTTACAATAAAATTATTGCCTGTCTACTCTAACCAAGTAGTCTTTTTTTTTATAAAAAATATGAAAATTAAAACCATTTTATATACTATTCCTATATTTTTTCTGGTGAATTTACTTTTTTTGACAGGTTTCAGTAGTTTTGCGCAGTCGTCTTCGCTGGACCATATTATAATTACAGAAATTCAGGTTGCGGGCGAAGGTGGAACAACAGACGAATTTGTGGAAATTTTTAATCCAACAGCCAACAAAATAAATTTAGACGGTTGGAAACTTTATAAACTTACAAAAACGAACACAACAACAAAACATATTTTAATTGATTTTATAGGTAAAATTGGTTCGCAAAAATATTTACTTTTGACCCATCAAAACTACTCAAATGTCAGCACTACTGCTGATTTTATTTTTAATAACAGCAAAACAATTGCACCTAATAACACTATTGTTTTGGAAAATAATAAAGGAGAAATTGTAGATATGGTGGGTTATGGAAAAGCTACAGTTTTTGAAGGTGTTTCACCAGTTAATAAACCAGCCAGCGCAAAAAATTTTTCTAGGATAAAAATTCAAAATGATTTTCAGGACACAAACGAAAATTCAAATGATTTTATAAAAAATGATGCAGATCCTCAAAATAATTCTTACATTCCCCCATTGAACAATCCACCAATAGCAATTCTTTCACCAATTTCTGCAAGTAGCACAATAAATCAAGAAATTTTGTTTAGTGCAGAAAATTCTACCGACGACAAAGAAATAATAAGTTATAAGTGGGATTTTGGTGATGGAAATTTTGATTTTAATACAACGACAACTTATAGCTATGCTGTAGCTGGAGAATTTATCGTGAATTTAACCGTCACAGACGCACAAAATGAAACTGGATTTGCGAGTACGACGATAAATATTTATGAAGAACCAGAAATTACAACAACCACACCAACTTCTACAGAAATAATTGCTAAAATAAAAATAAATGAATTTTTACCAAATCCAAATGAAGATGAAGAATGGGTTGAACTTTATAACCTAACAACTTCAACTGTAGATTTGACCGACTGGTTTTTGAAAGATAATACTGGAACTTTTCCTTTAAATGGCGATATTACAGCTTTGGGATTTTTTGTATATGAATTTTCTAGCTCAAAGTTGAATAATGATGGTGATATAATTCAACTTTTTCACAAAAACGGTGAAAAAATAGATGAAACAAGCTACACAAATGTAGAAAAAGGAAATTCTATTGCAAAAAGTTTGGATTCAGGAAATTTTGAAGAAACTACAACTATCACAAAAAATGCAGAGAACATAATAACTACTCCACCAACCTCCGAACCTGCAAATCCCGTAAGTCAAAATATTGGGACTCCGCCACCAAGTTCAAATCCTGCTCAAAATAATAATTATTCTCATTTGGGCAAAATTATTATAAACGAAATTCTACCAAATCCAGATGGATCTGACATTGAAAATGAATTTATTGAACTTTTTAATGCGGACACAAAAACTATAAATTTGGCAGGTTGGCAAATTGGAGACGAGAGTACAAAAAGATATACAATTAAAAATACAATTTTAGAATCTGGAGAATTTTTGACACTTTTAAGGTCTAGAACTAAAATCGCACTAAATAATACCGGTGGCGACAGTGCAAAACTCTATAATGCAAACATATCACTTGTAGACAGCGTACAATACAGTGAAAAAGCAAAAAATGGAGAAAGTTATAGTCGTGGAGACGAAGGTTGGTTTTGGAGTGAAATAACAAGTCCAGACACAAAAAATGCAAAACAGCCAAAAAATGAACCTCTTTTAATTATAGACGCGCCAACTTCTACAGAAGTTGGAATTTCTGTAAAATTTGACCTTTCTGATTCTACAAATATAGAAGATTTAACTTTTGAGTGGGATTTTGGAAAAAGTACAAGTACGGGAATGTTTGCAGAATATATTTTTAGTGAAACTGGATTTTTTACTGTAAAACTAAACGCCGAAAATTCAGAAGGAGAAAAATTTGAAAAAGAAATTGAAATTGAAGTTTTGGAAGTAGAAAATTTTGCTGGCGGATTTCCTATTGATTGGGAAAATATAGAAATTACAGAAATTTTCCCAAATCCTGCTGGAAATGACGCAGACGAATTTATAGAAATTTACAATTCTGCCGATTTTCCAGTAGATATAACTGGGCTAAAAATTGATGATGAAGACGGAGGTTCAGAAGGATATATTCTCCCAAAAAATTCAGTGATTTTGCCAAATAGTTTTGTAGTTTTTTGGAAAGAAGAAACTAAAATTTCTCTAAACAATACTGGCGACTCCGCTCGCTTGCTTTATCCAGACGACTCTGTCATTTTTGAAATAAATTATGGAAAAACTATAGAAGACGCAAGTTTTGCAAAAATAAATAATAATTGGAAATGGACAACAACCCCAACACCAAACACAGAAAATGCTTTGGAAATAGTTGTAAAAACAACAACTTCACGAAAAAAAGTAAAAACGATTTTAAATTTACCAATAACAGAAATAAGAGTAAAGGTAGATACAGGTGATTTGGTACGAACACAAGGAACTGTGGCGGTTTTGCCAAATATTTTGGCAACTCAATACTTTTATATCGTTGATAATTCTGGAATTCAAGTTTATATGCACAGCAAAGATTTTCCAGAATTAAAAGTTGGAGATTTGGTAGAAATTGTTGGAGAAATTTCACAAGCTTACGGTGAAACTCGTATAAAATTGAAAGGTCGGGAAAGTATAAAAATTTTAAACCATACAAATTCGCTCGCTCCAAAAATAGTAGAAATTGCAGACATAAATGAAAGTTTTGAAGGATCTTTTGTACAAATTGCAGGAGAAATCACAGAAATAAAAGGTTCATATATGTATGTAGACGACGGAAGTGAGGAAATAAAAGTTTACTCCAAAAAAGGCACAAATATAGACAAACGAATGTATAAAATTGCAGATTTAGTGACCACTAACGGAATTGTAGGAAAAACTCGTGGCGGATATCAAATTTTACCCCGTTCCCAAACTGATATTATAAAAACTGGAGTTAGTGACTTTTCTACTGAATATAAAAATAATAGCGAAACAATTTCAAAAGACAGCGCAATAGAAAAATACCTCACCGCAACGGCTGGCGGACTAACTTCTGTTATTGTTGGTTTATTTGCACATTCCAAAAGGAGACATTTTGGCGGATTATTTACGAAACTTGCTGGAATTATTAGAAAATAGAAATATAAAATAAAGAAAGACCACAATACAAGTAGTCTTTCTTTATTTTACCTACTCTACCTAATCTACTCACTTATGGTATAATAGACACATTCAAATAAAATTTATGGAAAATATTTTTTTACAAATTAGCGTGCTTTTTGGAATTACCGTTAGCATTTCTCTTTTTATAAAACTACTTAAACAACCTTTAATAATCGCCTACATCTTTTCTGGACTTTTTGTAGGACCTTTATTTTTAAATTTAATAGACGGATCCGAGCATTATTTTGAATCTTTTGCAGAAATGGGAATTGTCCTTCTACTTTTTATGGTTGGGCTTGGTTTGAATTTAGAATTTGTCAAAAAATCTGGAAAAACTGTTGCAATAGGAACTTTAACACAGTTTGCAGTCACGGGAATACTTGGATTTTTGATAATGTATTTTTTAAATTTTGCTTTTTGGCCGGCGGTTTTTATAGCAGTCGCCATTACATTTTCTAGTACAATTATCGTCACAAAACTTTTAGCAGACAAAAAAGATTTAGATACAACTTACGGTCGTTATATGATTGGATTGTTATTAATCCAAGATATTATAGCCGTAATGCTTTTGATTTTTATAAACACATCTACCAGTAACGGTGGCGTCTGGTACAGAGTTTTAGGCACCACAATGGGGAAAGGATTTGTTTTGGTTGGTGTTGTATATTTTTTGGCAAAATATATTCTCCCCAAAGTTATAGAAAAAGTTGCAAACTCTGGAGAACTTTTATTTATATTTACAATTGCATGGTGTTTTGGTGTAGCAAGTCTTGTTTATATGCTTGGTTTTGGACTAGAAATAGGAGCTGTAATAGCAGGAATATCTCTTGGAACTTCACCATACCAAACACAAATTAGTAGTCGTGTAAAACCACTTCGAGACTTTTTTATTGTTTTGTTTTTTATTGTTTTAGGTAGTGAGCTTCAGCTTGGAGATATACAACAAGCGATAGTTCCCGGCGCAATTCTAACTGCTTTTGTCTTGATTTTTGATCCTTTAATTCTTTTTATAATAATGAGGCGACTAAAATATACTAGGCGTAACGCATTTTTGACTAGTATCACTACAGCTCAGGTAAGTGAGTTTGGTTTTATATTAATTTTTGCAGCAACTGGTGCAGGTTTTTTAGCCGGTGTAGAACTTGCAATACTTACAATTGTTGCACTCTCTACCATTATTGTTTCTTCTTATGTAATCACATACAACGAACAGATTTACAAAAAAATATTACCAATACTCAAAAAATTTGGTAAAGATGTGCAACAAGAAATTGAGGTTAAGACAGAATATCCTGTTTGGATTTTTGGATATCACAGAATGGGTTGGAAAATCTGTGAAGCTTTAAAAGAAAAAGGTATGAAATTTGCCGTAGTAGACTATGACCCAAATACTATAAAAAAACTAAAACAGCGTGATATTCCTGCGTTTTTTGGTGATGCCTCCGATGTTGAATTTTTGGAAGAACTACCTTTAGAAAAAGCAAAGCTTATTATATCTACTATTCCAGAAGTAAACGATCAAAAAACGTTAATTTCACATATACGACAACACTCAAAGAAAATTTATATTATCTCAACACTTTTCCATGTAAAATATTTGCGTGAACTTTACAAAGAAGGTGCAGATTATGTAATGCTTCCGCATTTATTGGGTGGTGAGTGGATTGCAAATACCTTGAAAGAAAATAAATGGGGTAAGAAACTATTTAATGATCTAAAAAAAGAACAAAAAGAAGAATTGAAGTTAAGATTTACAGAAGGAACACACCAATAGATAATATAAAAAACAAGTGTAATGTATTTATAGATGTTTTTATTACTCAAATTCTTGACATTCTAAATAAAAACTTGTATAATTGTGTACATTGCTTAACGGGCCCGTAGCTTAGCTGGTAGAGCGCCGCCCTTGCACGGCGGAGGTCAAGAGTTCGAATCTCTTCGGGTCCACAAGACGCTTTGGTGTCGTAATTGCTATTACATTAAAACAGGTCGGATACGCCGAGGTAGCTCAGTGGTAGAGCAGTGGACTGAAAATCCTCGTGTCGTGAGTTCAATTCTCACCCTCGGCACACATCGGAGTGTAGCTCAGTTGGCTAGAGCACTGCGTTTGGGACGCAGGGGTCGAAGGTTCAAGTCCTTTCACTCCGACAACTTCAAAAACTTCCTTTTAGGAGGTTTTTTGTTTTTACTCACATTGACAAAAATTAAAAAAACAAGTAAACTGAATTTATTATTAACGTGGGGGTAATTTGGAGGAAAAAGTAATGAAAAAGTTCTTTTGGCAATTCTATGCAATTTTGTATGATATTGTGAGATTTTTAAAACCTTACAAATATTTACAAAAGAGAATTTTGGAAGAGTTGAGACTTATTCCACACTTAGATATTTTAGATTCTGGATGTGGAACAGGAAACTCAATAAAAGAAGTGGTTTCTTCGAAGGATTTACCTTATAATATAAAAATTTTTGGAATCGATATCTCTTCTATAATGCTTGGAAAAGCAAGGAGAAAATTGAAAAAATTTAGTAATGTAAATTTTGAAAAAAAAAGAACTGAAAATGAAGCGAAAAATAAAAGATCTTTTGACCGCATAATATCTTCAAACTCGCTTTATACAACAAAAAATCCAGAAGAAGTCATAGAAAATTGGTATAAAAAATTAGAAGACGGTGGTATTTTAGTATTAGTTAATCCTTTTAATCCAAAACCACAAAATATTCTAAATGAACATTTACAATTGATTAAAAAAGAGAGAGATTGGAAAGCAGGACTATTATTTTTTTGTATTTTTCCTTTGTCAGTCTTACTTATGATGATAAACTTAGTTATTGCAAAAGCTGCAAAAAAAGGAAGTACAGTACACTTTATTGAACCTAAAAAACTAGAAGAAATTCTTAAAAATGTAGGTTTTATAATTTTAAATTTTGAAGTTTTGTATGGTGATACTTGTATTTTATTTAGTTGCCAAAAAGACACGGGTCAAATAATTACAAAAGGTGGGGAAGAAATTCTTATTCGTAGAGCACAAACTCCAGAAGAAATAATTGAAACCCAAAAATTAAGATATGAAGTATATTGTGAAGAAATAAAAAGTTTAGACCCAAAAGATTATCCAGACAAAATAGAAATAGACTGGTTTGATCAATATTCTTATCATTTTTTTGCAAAGAATAATTGTGGTATAATAGGGTGTATTAGGCTAATTCCAAATACTCCAAGAGGATTTTTATTGGAAGAGGAGTTTGAATTACCAAAATTTCAAGAAATAGCAAGAATGAAAACACTGGAATTATCTAGATTGTCAGTCGCAAAAATAAAAAGAACTACAAATTTAGGTATTTTAATAACAGCATTTTCATTAATAACCACAAAAAAGAAAATCTATACAAAATATTGGATAGCTGTTTGTCAAAAAAAATATTGGTTAGAAATATCTAAAACTTGTAATATTAAAATTTGGGAATCATATAAAGAATATCACGGTACATTTTCTGCTCCTGGTAGTATTTTTTTTAAAGATAAAATATATTTTAATTTAAATTATGATTTATAATTCATTTTCAATTTTATATTTAATTGTTTTTTCTTTAAATATATTATTAGGTTTAAAAATACTATTTAATAATAAAAAAAATATTTTAAATAAACTATTTGCAACTTATGCTTTTAGTTTAGCGTTTTGGAATATTTCTCTTTTTTTTACAATTACTGCAATAGGCGGGCCTACACTTCAACTTTGGTGGAGTAGGCTCGCTTTTTCTTTTTCTTTAATTTTAGTTAATGTTTTTTTATATTTTTCTTTAATATATCCAAAAACAAAACCAAAAAATAAATTATTTAATTTATTTTATATTATTGTAAGTTTAGTTTTATTTATTTTAACATTAACACCCCTATTAATTACAAATAGTGTTATTATTATTAATGGATCCATAAATGGAACCTTGGGGCCTTTAATTAATTTTTTTACTTTTTATTACCCAACAATTATTATAATAACTCTTATAATTTTAATTATAAAAGTTATAAATTCTAAAAAAATAGAAAAAATTAAACTAGCATATACAACAATAGGTTTTTCCATATTGGTAATACCAATACTTATAACAAATCTATTTTTACCGATTTTATTTAATAATTTTCACTATAATAATATAGGACCTTTATTCTCTTTCCCAATGCTTTTAATCATTGGTTATGCTATTGTAAAACATAGATTTTTGGATATAGAGGTTATTATAAAAAGAGGTTTTATATTTTCTGCAACTTTTGTAGTTGTAGCCACACTATTTATTGCAAGCATGCTTTTTGCCGGAGAGTTTATTGGGCAAACTTATGCACTTGTTTTGGCAGCTTTTATAATTACAATTGGTTTTACACCTTTCAAAAACTCTTTAGAGAGGATTACAAACAAGATATTTTTCAAAAGACAATACCACTTACGCTCTGCACTAGAAGAATTTAATAATCTTCTAATATCAAAACACAATTTGAAAAACTTACTTACAGATACTGCACAAAAAATTAAAGACAAACTCCAAACAGATGATGTCACCTTTATACTTGGGAGTGCTGTTTACAAGAAATTTCATACTGCAAAAGTTTTTGGAGATAAAAATAAAATAAAAATTGAAAAACATAAGGACTTAGTAGAGTATATATCAGACCACAAAAACAAAGAGGCTTTTATAGACAAAAATACAAGTGTTATTTTTAAAGACCATCTGGACTATTTAGTAAGCCATACTCGTATTTTTACAAATGGACAAAGAAAAAAACTTATTCACTTTAAAAAAGCTATGAATAAGTCTAAGTTTGAAGTTATTTCCCCTATTTATTCTCACAAAGACAAAAAATTGATCGCTATATTAATTATAGGAAAAAAGAAGTCTGATGATCCTTTTTATGATAAAGATATCCGACTAATAGACCAGATTTCAAAAGAAGTTGTTTACCCAATTGAACACTCAGAAGCCTTGAGAAAACTTCAAGAAACAGATAAAATTAAAACTGAATTTATAAATGTTTTGTCTCTTCACCTTCGTACACCGCTTTCTTCGGCTCTTTGGGATTTGGAAATTTTATTAGATGGAGATGTTGGAAAAATAAGTAAAAAAATCAGCTCTCACACAAGTGGAATTCACTACAAACTAAAATCTTTAAATAATGGTTTAAATTCACTTTTTACATCACTCGAAATATCAGAAAAAAAAGTAGCTATCAAAAAAGATCCAAATGATTTCTTTAAAAATCTACTGACACCAGCATTAGAAAAAGTAGAAGAAGACATAGAGAAAAAAGGTATAAAAATTAAAATAAAATCTAGTCAAAAAGAAATTACCATAAACTGTGATACAAAAAAAATACAACAAATTCTAGAAACACTCATTTCCAATGCTGTAGATTATAGCCCAAAAAAAAGTACTATTATCATACATCCATCATTAAATGTTCGGACAGACAAATTTACTGTTTCAGTGGAAGACGAAGGTGTTGGAGTATCTACAAAAAACAAAGAATTAATTTTTGAAAAATTCTTTAGAGGAAATGAAATTAAAAAAATAAAACCAGAAGGGTTAGGTGTTGATTTATTTATAAGTCGTAAATTTGCAAAAAAACATAAAGGTCAGCTGTGGTGCAAAGCTAAAACAAAAAAAAGGAAAGGTGCCACTTTTATATTAGAGATACCTTCAAAATAACAAGATATTACCAATAAAAAAATCGCGGTTATCCCACGATTTTTTTACGCTCTAAAAAGCGAAATTCCTTCTAAGAATATACAGTTCACCTTTTACAGTTTGGCAACTATTACTCTAAAAAGTTCTAATTTAGCCTCTCTTCTAAGCTTTGGATTACAACAGGATCTAATGTTAAATTCAGCTCAATCCCCCTTTCTATGTTTTTGTAAGTTGTAGATACATTTACAGTAGTATTTGATACATTTCCAGATATATTTACTCCACAATTATATGATACCATATTTATTGTAGTTGTGTTAAATGTACTATCGTTTTGCAATCTTATTAAAACCTCGTCCACACAAGCAGTTAATCTTTCTTTCGTTTGTACTGCTATAATTTGCTCATCTAAATCCAAAACAGTCATAAGACTAGTTCTGGCAAAACCAAAGAAAAAAATAAACGAAGTAATGCCTATAACAACCAAAAGAAGTATCATTACAACTCCTTTATCATTTTTTATTATAGTCATACTAAATTTCTAAAATACTAGAATTAAAATTTATTGTAGTTGAAACATTAAAACTATTTGAATTAAAACCTTCTTCTGAAACCGTAGGACCTTCTATTTTCAATTCTACGCGCAACCCTGTTAGTGTGCCAACACTATCTCTAACTGCGTGTATGTTCCACTTATCTATATTTAAATCTGGATCTGTTAGCCAACTTTGTGTGCTACTGCTTTGGTTTACAAGACGCAATCTGTTTATATTTTGCTGTGTATCTGCAAATAATGCTGTTGTTGAGACACTTTCCAAAATAAAACTATTTCCATTTTTATTTTGAAAAAATAATCTACTCTCATCCACTCCCAAAGTAGAGCTTGTTATACTAAAAGCTGTTGCATTATTAAACTCATAATGAACTCTGGAGAAAATTACAGAAGCAGAATTTATTATTCTAGATTTTGTGTCTAATTTTGAATAATTTGCAGTAGTTCCCAAAAAAAACATAACTAAAGCAGGTAAAATTATAGCCAGTAAAGCTATGTAAACAAGGGTTCCCACGAGTGTAATTCCGTTTTGCTTTCTCATACTAATAAGAAGGAGTAAAAATTCCAGTACTCACAGAAGTACCATCTTCTAAATAAACAGTTATTGAGATAGTAGAACCTTCCATATTTTGTGTAAATTGAGTTTTATGTAGCTCTACTGTATCTTCACCATCAACCTCTGCATGATGTACAAAAAGCTCTGTACCACTTGTTTGATAGCCGGAAGGAGAGCCTGGGCCAGAGCTAGACCAAATTTTGTGATTATCCAAAAATACTTGTGTTATTTCTGTATTATAATCCCAAGTAAAAATTATACTATCAATATCAAAATCGTCTTCACATATATTTGTAAAGTACACATCTCTCAACTGTTTTCCTCCAGACCAAGAAGCCGATGAAATATCTACAGACAAACAAGAATCATTCACCACAAAACAGCTTCCACTTGGGTTTTGCCAATTTGTTCTAAAACTTTCAAGAGAAACATCTCGCATTTCTCCATTTGTGTCTTGCCAAGTCACATTACTTTCTATTTTAAAAGTATCCAGATCTATTGTATCTGCTTGATTTTCACTTATACCACAACTTGCGCTTCGTCTTATACTACTTACCAAAATTTCTCTTGTAAACTTTCCTGTATTTTCTGGACCATTTTCTAGTAATTGCCAACTGCCAACCTCTTGTGAACTAGTCACAAAATGTAAACTACCACTCGCAGTCTCAAATAAATCACTAAATGTCATAGTTTTTATAGCAGAGACACCTTCTTGTGCAAGCCATAAACCTTCTTGAAAATCTGTATTTTTATAACTATCAAAACTACTCACTACCAACAAACTAGAGAGGGAAAGAAAAATTATAGCCATTAAACCTATTGTTAAAAGAGGCTCTAGAACTGAAAATCCTTTTTTATTTTTTAAAATCATACTACTTCCAAGTAATAAACCCATCTTTTGATACAATAATGGTTGAGGTTGCACCAAAAGATTGCACTAATATCTCTCCGTACTGACTAGTATCTGCGGAAAAAGGTAAAAATACAATTTCGTGATCATTGCCACTTGAACTACCAGAACCACTCACAGACATATTTATAAATTCTATTGCTTTTGTAAATTTTATATTTATATCTTTTGATGTGTCCCTAGCACCATAACTATCGCCAGAAAAAATTACAGCAGTTTCTGTTTTTCTAGTCACTTCATCATAAGGAAAATATATTCCCCAAGAAGTGCCAAAAAGTCCGTTTCTAGCTTTGTTTGCAGCAGAATTAATAACCGAACCAACCTCTTTTAATCCAGTTTCTGCAATAACATTTTGAAAGTTTGTATAAATACCAAAACTAGCAGCGGAAATTATTAAAAATATACTCATTGCTACTATAATCTCTATTGTTGTAAAACCTTTTTGTTTCATTTATTAACCTACAGAACCTATTATCTTATAAATTGGTGTAATAATAGAAGAAGCTAGAAGTGCCACAACCCCTCCTATCAAAAGTATAACAAAAGGTTCTAAAAGTGTAGATAAATTTTTTGTTGTTCCATCAATTTCTTGTTCATAAAATTCGGCAACATATACTAACATTTTATCCAATGTTCCTGTCTCTTCTCCAACTTTAATAAGCCTTGTTGCTAAAATTGGAAACATTTTTTTATGTTTTTCAAGAACTCCACTTATAGTTCCCCCTCTTGCAACCTCTTTCCCAACTCTTTTCATTACTTTTTTATACCTTACATTTTGTAAAACCTGAGAAGATATAGACAAGACTTCTTTTAAAGTCATGCCACTTTTCAGCATAGTGCCCATTAGTCTTGTCAACCTTGCTAAGTTTGTATCTCTAGAAAGCTTACCTGCGACAGGTAAACGCAATAAAATCCAGTGTAAAATAGGTTTTACAAATTTTAATTTTTTCAATACAGATAAAAAAATAAACAATGTTATCGAAAAAGCAATAACAGTAAGATAATCGTCTCTAAATAATTCAGATACCCAAAGCAAACCTTTTGTTGTTGCTGGTAATTCTATTTTTAAAGAATAAAAAAGCTCCACAAGCCCAGGCATTACAAAGATTATAATTCCAACCATTACTATTACAGCAACAGAAAGCACAACCACCGGATAAACAAGTGCACCTTTAACCTTTTTTCTAAGTTCATACTCCTTTTCCATTTGAAGCGTTAAATTTTCTAAATTATTTTGCAATGTACCAGAGCTTTCTCCAGCTTTAATTAAATTTATAAATACAGAAGAAAATATATGAGGATAATTTTCTAAACCAGCAGATAAAGTTCCACCTTTTCTTATATTTCCTTGAAGGCTTTTTAAAATCTTTTTTAAAGAACCAGATGATTGATCCACCAAAATATCCAACGCTTCATCTAAAGTAAGACCAGAACCCAACAAAACATTAAGGTATTTTGTAAATAGCATCAATTCTGTATGTTTTAAATTTACAGATATTCTATTCCAAAGCAGGTTCTGCTTTTTTTTAGATTTTTTTATTATTTTATGTTTTTTATGGTGCTTCTTCTTCATATTAAAATATATTACTCTTGCATAACCCTCATAAATTCCTCTAATGTGGTGTCATGGCAAGCAACTTTTTTCAATCCATCTTCTGCCATTGTTGTCATCCCATTTTTAATAGCTATTTCTTGTAGTTTTGTACTATTTACATGTTTCAAAATTAACTCCTGTATTTCAGGTGTATTCTCCAAAACCTCATAAACACCTAAACGCCCTTTGTATCCTGTATTTCCACACTCGTAGCACCCAGTTGCGGCTGATATTTTGATTGATTTTTTATTTCCAAATAATAAATCTATATGTTCTTTTTTTAGAATTTTTTTAGCCTTAGTTTTTGTAAAAGTTCTTTTTTCTTTACATTCTGAACACAACTTGCGAACCAACCGCTGAGCAATAGCACAAATAAGTGTTGAGGCTACCAAATAAGGCTCTGTTCCCATATCTATAAGTCTTAAAACAGTTGTAGCGGCGTTATTTGTGTGCAGAGTTGAGAGTAGTTTGTGTCCAGTCATAGCTGCATTTACTGCTATTTTTGCTGTTTCGTGATCGCGAATCTCACCAACCATAATTACATCAGGATCTTGCCTCAAAAGAGAGCGAAGTCCAGTAGCAAAATCTAGCTTTGCCTTTCTGTCGACCTGGCTTTGGTTTACACCCTCTATTTCAAACTCTACGGGATCTTCAATTGTGGTTATGTTAACCTCTCTTTTATTTATCTCTTCCAAAATTGCATAAATTGATGTTGTCTTTCCACTTCCTGTTGGACCTGTTGCCAAAATCATTCCCCAATTTTTGTGAATTGCTTTGGAAACTTTTTTTAAATCGTGCTTCAAAAATCCGAGTTGTGTTAATGTTAATTTATGAGATTTACCAGAAAGAAACCGTAAAACTACTTTTTCTCCGTTTGATGTTGGAATAATAGAGGCTCGCACATCTACATCGTTTGTGGGAGTATCAAACTCAAAACGCCCATCTTGTGGAGACCTGTGCTCGTCTGTTCTCATTTTTGTAAGAATCTTCAAAAGTGCTACAAGATGCCTATAGATAGTTTTATTAACTTTAAACCTATCGTATAAAATACCATCTACACGAATACGAATAACAGCTTCCTCCTCCCATGGTTCTATATGCAAATCTGAGGCAGACTCACCGATAGCAGCATACACCATCAAACCATTGAATAGCTCCACTATAATATCTTGGACATGTTTGTGTTTTGCACTCTCAATCAATTTATTTATTTTTTTTGCTGTTACTATTTTTTTATTTGCAGATACTTTATTTACATTCTTTTTTTTACTACCTTTTTGTTTTTTTAAGTCTATTTTTTTAACCAATTTAAAATGATGGCTTCGCCTTTTTAGTTTCATTTTTTTCTTTTTAAGAATTGCCATACTATTTTTTATGTTGGTATATCTTATTATACCACACTTTTGTTGGTGAGATTAAGTAATAAAAATTAAAAAAGCCCGCTGTAAAAAACAGTGGGCTTTTGATTTTTGAAATCTTATATTTCGTTCAAATAGAATCCGTGTGCGTATGCTTCTCGATCTTGCATATAGAAGTGTTTATCATCAATATCAGCATCGATGACTTTGCTATTATCTACACAATACTCTATATGCCCGTTGACTTGCACAATTGGATACTTCTCATTTCCACTAATCATTTCGACAGCATGCCAACAACCATCACCACCTCTTGAAGCGCAAAACACATTTACAAATGTTTGGCAATAGTCATAAGTCTCAAAAATCTCTTTTGGAATATTTATTGAAAAAGTTGCAAACTCTTGCCCTAAAAACGGAATTTCTCTGTAATCAGTCCAATAATCATCGCCGCCAACCCTTATCCAATTTGTACACCACACACCAATTAGATAAGTTTGCGGTACAATATACGGTGAAAATGCAAACTCTTTCACAGATAAAATATTATCTGTATAAAAATCTCTTTCCAGAGTTTCATCACCTGTCCAACGAATATCGAGATGGACGAAATCTGGATTTAGTTCTGTTGGATTTGTCCAATCACAGAACCTTTCTGTATCCACGTCCACCTCAGAAGAAATATCTGAGTATGAGGCATCCGCTCCAACATTTACAACCGTGACCTCCTCTTCAGGTCCACCACAAGCTGTGGTGGAGCAAAAACCCTTACCACAAGCCGTGAATAGAAAAAGCGAAAAGATTACAACAACAAACTTTACTGTTACTGACATTTCTGTCTCCTTTTTTGTGAACGAAAAATGAAAAGAACGAACGACTTACAATACCATAAACTAAGGCTCTTGTCAAGGTTAAAATAAAAAACATCGTTATTTAAACGATGTTTTTTATTTGAGCGGTAAACCAGATTCGAACTGGCGACCTCCTCCTTGGCAAGGAGGCGCTCTAGCCAACTGAGCTATTACCGCATATGGAGAACCATACTAAAAAGCCAAGAATTAAGTTTTTTATTTTACTTATTTCTTAGTACTTAATTCTTTCTTTGGTAGCGGGGGTCGGACTCGAACCGACGACCTGCGGGTTATGGGCCCGCCGAGCTGCCAACTGCTCTACCCCGCGATATAAAGCGCATTTAGAAACAACCTTTTTTGATTTCTAAATACCATTTTTATATTTCTTATTCACAAAACAATAATACCAGACTTTAATAAAAAAATCAAGTCTTTTTATGTGAAACCCCAACAGCTTGAGAAATTTTCTCAAATCCGTCCTTTTTCATAAGCTTAACCAATTCTATATTTATCTTTCCTATTAATTGTGGTCCTTCAAAAATCATTCCTGTTATTAATTGTACCAAAGATGCACCTAGTTTTATTTTTTCATAAGCGTCTTCTGCAGAAAAAATTCCACCAACACCCACAATTACCAAATTATCTCCGTATTTTTTATAAGTTTTGGAAATTAATTCATTTGAAAGTTTTTTTGTAGGTTTTCCACTTATTCCTCCTTTCATATTTTCTGAAATTTTATCTTTCAAGCTTTTATCTTGAAAATTTTTATTTAAATTTCCGATTATTACTCCGTTTATTTTGTATTGGACTATTATTTCCAAAAGTTTTTCAAACTCAACCCACGGTAAATTTATTGGCATTTTCAAAAAAATAGGTTTTTTGCTTTGAATAGAATAAATTTTCTCTAAAAGTTTTAATAATTTTTCTGGTTTTGTAAAAGGTTCGCCACCAAAAGTGTTTGGACAAGAAATATTTAAAGTATAAAAATCTCCAACCCCGCTTTCCAAAACCTTTTTATAACACTCAAAATAATCTTCTACTCCAGCATCAAGTCCTGCTGTTCTTGTACAATTTGTCTTTCCTATTGAAATTCCTTTTACAAAATTAGTTTTTTTGGATTTTTTTAGTCTTTCTATAATTTTTTCTACTCCATCATTTTTTAAACCATAATAAACAATCAGTGCTTTGGATTTTATAAGTCTATGCAATCTTGGTTTTGGGTTTCCTTTGTAATATTCATTTGTAATAGTTCCAACTTGCATAAAACCAAAACCAACACCACCTAAAATATCTATCAATTTTCCATTTTTATCAAAACCTGCAGAAAGTCCAATTGGATTCTCAAAATTAATATCTAAAATATTTTGCTGAAGTGCAGAATTTTTATAATCAAAAAGATTTCTTGTAAAAAATTTTGCAACCTTGCATTTACCCATAAGGTTTCCTACTTTTATAAATCTATCGTGTACAAATTCTGGATCTAGACGAAAAAAAACAGGCTTAAAAACCTTTTTGTAAACCAAACCTATTAAATTAGCTTTGTTTTTTGCAAACATTTGAGAAAATTAGCTGTTTATATAATCAACTAGAGCGGGCGACCGGAATCGAACCGGCATCATCGGCTTGGAAGGCCGAGATAATAACCATTATACGACGCCCGCATAATATTTTGTAAATTTTGAAACAAACAAGAATTGTGAAGGCCGAGATAATATGGAACTTTTCAGATTCCATATTATCGTCACTCGTTCGGAAATGAAAAAATTATTTTAACAAGATAACTTTCTCATTTCGCTCACTCGCTCGATAATAACCATTATACGACGCCCGCAAAAATAACTACCAATTAACAAAATAATTTTACCTTTTTTTGTATTTTTTGTCAATAGAAATCTATCTTTTAGCTTGAATTTTTAGCTATTTTAGGTTAAGGTGTCAAAGTGATCAAATATCATCCAAAAAAATATGGAGCAGATCTTACACATTAGTAAAAATGAAAAAAATTTTGTACTTCGTGCAAAAATAATTAAAATTATTAGAAACTTTTTTGAAAATGAAGGTTTTTTGGAATTAGACCCACCTATTTTAATAAAATATCCAGATTCAGAGCCAAACCTCTCGCCTATTTCTGTAGAAATTCAAAATGAAAAAAAAGAAAATTTCAACGGATTTCTACATACTTCTCCAGAATATACAATGAAGAAAACTTTAGCTAGCGGATTTAAAAAAATTTTTACAATTACGCACTGCTTTCGCAATTGCGAATCTTTTGGCGGACATCATAATCCAGAATTTACAATGCTTGAGTGGTACAGAGCCGAAGAAGATTTTTATAAAATAATGAAAGACTGTGAAGATTTACTTAAATTAATATCTCAAAAAACTGGAATTACAAAAATTAATGGAGTAAATATTGAAAAAAAATGGGAAAAAATTTCAATGAAAGAATTATGGCAAAAATATGTTAATGTAAATTTAGATAAATACTGTGAAACTTCAAAAATGTATAAACTTTGTAAAAAATTAGGTTTTAATGCAGGCAAAAATGAACCTTTTGAAGACTTATTTTATAGAATTTTCTTAAATAAAATAGAAGAATATCTAGGAAAAAAAGTTCCAACAATAGTTTATAACTATCCAGCACAAATGGCATCGCTTGCAAAAATTTCAAAAGAAAATCCAAAGTATGCAGAGCGTTTTGAGCTTTATGTAAACGGAATTGAGTTGGCAAATGCATTTTCTGAATTAACAGACGAAAATGAACAAAGAAAAAGAATAGAAAAGGATAATCCACACTTTGGAATTGATGAAGAATTTATAAATGCTGTAGAAAAAATGCCGAAATCTGCTGGAATTGCACTTGGTGTTGATAGATTGATAATGCTTTTTGCAAATTGTAAAAAAATAGAAAATATACTTTTACTTCCTACAAATAAATTATTTAACTTGAAAAAATAGCCTATTTTATGTATTCTTACCTTAGAGTTTAGAAATTAATAAAAAAATATGGGTGATACTACTGATATCAAAAAAGGTGCTGTCATAAAACACGCAAATGATCTTTATGTTGTTGTAGATTTTAAATTTGTAAATCCTGGAAAAGGGTGTGCTTTTTCTAAAACTAAAATGAAAGGAATTGGAAGTGGTAAAACAATTGAAATTACATACAAAAGTGGAGAAAATATAGACATTGCACATGTGGAAAGAAAAAATATGCAATTTTTATATAAAAATTCTGGAAAATATTCTTTTATGAATAATGAAACTTATGAAACAGTTGAAATGGACGAAGATTTAATTGGAACAGACGGAAAATTCTTAAAAGAAGGTTTGGTTGTAATCACTGTTTTACACGAAGGAAATCCAGTTGCAATCCAACTTCCAAGAAAAATTTCTTATAAAGTTGTCGATTCTCCACCAGCCGTAAAAGGTGATACAGCAAGTGGAAATGTGACAAAAGAAATTGGATTAGAAAATGGTTTACTAATTCATGCGCCAATTTTTATAAAAGAAGGAGAGACAATTTTAGTAAACACTGACACAGGAGATTATGGGGGGCGTGAGAGTTAAAAATAAACAAATAAAAACACTGCAATTTAGCAGTGTTTTTATTTTTGTGGTAAAATAAAAAGAGAGATAAAAGTTTTTATATGAAAAAAGATAAATTTATTGAAGAGGTAAAATGTATATTAGATGCCTCTTTGGATTGTATAAAAATTTTAGATTTAAAAGGAGACATTCTTTATATAAATAGAGGCGGATTACTTGAGCACGGCTTCAAAGACAGGCTTCAAACTCAAAATTGGGACTATTTAAAAACGATAGAAGAGGTTTATTTGAAAAAAATAAAAAGAGCAATGAAAAAAGCCTTAGATGGAGTACCGTCAACAATAGAAATAAAACATATTACAAAAGGAGTGAAAGGAGCATCGAACAGAACTTGGTGCAATATGACCTTTTCACAAGTAAAAAGTAGTAAAGAAAAAAATGCGTATATTCTCCTTGTCTCTAGAAATATAACAAAAGAAAAAAAAATAGAAGAAAAATTGAAACACAAGATAGAAAAACTCGAAAAAATAAATAAACTATTAGTGAGAAGAGAGTGTAAAATGGCTAAAATGAAGAAAAGACTAAAGAAGTTAGAAAAATAATATAAAACTATATTTTTGTAAATAAAAAATCGATGTTAGTACATCGATTTTATTTTTTAATGTCCAAAAAAACCTCTGCCTATTTTATCCGGGATCATATAAAGTGTAATTCCATTTACTAGACAAAAATCTTTCAGATCTTTATCTCGCACAGACCCACTAGAAGTTAGAATTGCTTTAACTCTACTTTCATACAGTTTTTCTGGTCCATCTAAAAATGGGAAAAAGCTATCACTATAAGCTACGGAATCCACAATCAAATGTCCTTGGTCTGTGGCTTTTTTGATAGCAAGTTCACAAGCCCCAACTCTATCTTGCTGACCAACACCATTTCCAATCAACATTCTGTTTTTTACCAAAGTTATTGCGTTACTATTACTTGTTGAACCAATAGCCCAAGCTAGAATTAAATCTTTTTCAATGTCTTCTGAAATAATACCTTGTTTTTCAATTACTGTATTTGTAAAATTCATTACAAAATCATAATTATCTTGCAGCAAAAATCCCCCTCTCACATAACGAAACCTAGGATTTTTATCCAAACTGCCTGAATACATTTCTGCTAAAGCTGGATTTTCTACCATTCTACAACGCCCAGTTCGTCTTTTTAGTAAATCTCTTGTATTTTCATCTATTGCAGGCGCAACCACCCCATCCAAAAGTCTATTGCCTCCTTTTTCCATTTTATAGTTTAAAATAACCTCAGTATCATTTACACCCAATGAAAAATTTGTCATAATCATTCCTCCAAAAATTGCACGTGGATCACCGTCAATTACTCTTTGTAGAACTATTTTCTTGTCTTCTCCAATTGCTACACCACATGGATTTCCGTGTTTTACAGCAACTGCAATAAAGGGAACCTCGCCAAAATTTATATCAAAACCAGCTGCGATATGGGTTATTGTTTGAACCATTCTATCTACATCACAACAATTATTATAACTCATTGGCACACCACGAACCTGTTTAAAATTATTAAAACTCAAAGGATCGTTATTTTTGTAAGTTAACAAACTTGCTGTTTTTTGTTGTGCATTTTCACCATAACCACATTTTTGCCTCTCAAAACCAACTATTCCTTTTATTTTTCCTTCACTATGAAAATTTGCAGAAATTAGACAATATCTAGCAACAATCTCTTCGGTTTTTGCAACCAAATTTGTAATGAACTTATTTTCGTATGGTTTACCCATCGCAAGCCATTTCAACGTTTTGTCTCTATCTTCAAAATCACAAACAACAATTCTTCTACCTTTTGCGGCGGAGCGGAGCAGTGTCGGCCCGCCAATATCAGTTTTTTCTATTACAGATTCTTGTGTACTTCCTTCAGAAGAGATCTCATCTTCCAAGGGATAAAGATCCACACAAACCAAATCAATTTTTGGTACACCAAGTCTTTTTAGCTCTTCGTTATCTTCTGGCAAATCTTTAGACAAAAGTGCTGCGTGGATTTTTCTATCCAATGTCACAACTCTATGCCCTAAAATTGCCCCGCCTCCAACAAAATCTGCAACATCCTGAACTTCAATTCCCCGCTCTTTTAGAAATCTTGCTGTTCCGCCAGAAGCTACAATTTTCCAACCAAGATAAATAAGTTTGCGCGCAAAAATATCTATATCTGTTTTATTGTAAACTGACAAAAGGGCTGTTTTTCCACACATCTCCACACTCCTATTTTGTATTTGATCTTGAACCTCACTATTGTAAGATAAAATACTACCATTCGCAAATTCTTTTATTGCTTCTATGAAAGCTTTGCCCTCCAATTTCTGAACTTTGTCTTTCAGAGAAATTACTGTATCGTGCGACAAAACTGAACACTTTTTTTGTATGATTATGTCGCCAGAATCTACCCCCTCATCTACAAAGTGAATTGTACAACCGCTCTCTTTATCTCCTGAAACTAAGACATCGTAATGAACTTGTTCATCCATTTTTCCTGTAAAAGCTGGTAAAAGTGAAGGGTGGACATTCATAATTTTTCCAGCCCATTTCTGAACAAAAAATTGGGATAATATCTTCATATATCCAATCAATAAAACCAAATCAACCTCAAAAGATTCAAAAATTTTTGAAACCTCTTTATCATAATCTTCACGATTTTTCCCAAAATCATTTATGTATGTTGCGGCTATTCCACACATTCTTGCTCTTTTTAATATAAAAGCATTTTCAACATTAGAAACAACCAATTCTACAGATGCCTTCAACAAATTCTGTTCGATTGCGTCTATTATAGGCTGCATACTCGTTCCGCGAGTTGAACCCAAAACTCCAATTTTTAGTTTTTTTTCTGATTGCATATTTTTTCCATAAATTTAATTTTGTTTTCTATAGTTTCCTCTTTTCCAATGTCTTTCCTGTGAAAAAGCGGACCTTTTATTTTTTGAATTTCACTTTCTGCTTCTTTTTCAGCCTCAAAAACTGTATTCGCAATTCCCACAAATGCTGTAGTACGCGATCCTATTTCAATTAAATCACCATTTAACAAATCCACAGAAGCCAAATATAAATTTTCTTGATTTTTCACCTCGGAAATGTCAATTTTTTCTCCTTTTACGGGTTTTGTTGGATATCCAATTGGTACAGCATATTTACAAACAGTAGCTTTTTTTGCGAAATTTATATCGCACTTATCTAACCTTCCACTCGTTATCCCTTCGCAAATTTCTACAAAATCTGACTCTAAAAGACTTAGAACATTCAGAGATTCTGGATCACCAAAACGAACATTATATTCTATTACTTTTATACCATTCTTTGTAACCATAAATCCGCCATACAGAATTCCTTTATACAATTCACCAAATTCTTTTTTTAATGCATTCAAAATTGAACGCGTAATTCCTTTTGCTTTTTGAACATTTTTCTCAGTCAAAAAAGGAAGTGAATGGTCTGCACAAGAATAACTTCCCATTCCACCAGTATTTGGCCCTTTGTCATTTTCAAAAGCTCTTTTATGATCTTGTACAACTGGCATATGTGCTAAATTTATCCCATCTGAAAAACTCATTAAAGAAAATTCCTGACCAATAAATTTTTCCTCTATTACAAAACTACTTTTTTTACTTATAATTTCTCTGCAATATTCCAAAGCTTCCTCAAAATTTTTCAAATGTTCGCCAGAAACTTTTACTCCTTTTCCACCCATCAATCCATCTACTTTTATTACATAATTTCCATCCAATTCATATAGAAATTCCCCAACTCCTTCTGTCGAATTAAAAATTTTATATTTTGGAAGACCGCTAATTCCATATTTTTCCATCAATTTTCTTGTAAACGACTTACTCGTCTCAAGTTGTGCAAGTTTTTTTGTAGGACCAACAGTTGGAATATTATTTTTCCACAACAAATCTGCAAGTCCAGCATTCAGCGGTATTTCTGGCCCAATAATTATAAGGTCTATATTATTATTTTTCGCAAAATCCAAAATTTGTCCTATGTCAGTCATTTTTCCAACCATATAATCTACACAATAGTTTTTTATTCCTATATTTAAACTGGTCCCAAAACAATATAGTGAAATTTTTTGTTTTGAACGCAAAAATGCTCGCAAAATTGCATGTTCGCGCGCTCCAGAACCAACTATCAATATTTTTTTTACTTTTTTTTCTTTTTTTTCTTGGATTTTATTTACAACTCCAGTCACATACCAACCATCAAAATATGGCATAGAAAGTCTATCTATACTGTGATTTCCTTTTCTCGTGATGGCTTCTGTCAAATCTTCTATATCTTGATAAAGTAAAACATCTACATCCATAAATTGGCGTATTTCTTCCATAGATTTGTTTGCAGCAATCAATTCTTGTTGGGTGGAAATATCAATACCATAAAAATCTGGATATTTTATAGGTGGCGAAGCGGATACAAAATATACTTTTTTTGCGCCAGCACCTCGAACCATTTTAACTACCTCTTTACTTGTTGTCCCACGAACTATTGAATCGTCGACAAGCATTACATTCTTACCTTTAATTTCCAATTCTTGAGGTGATAATTTTTGTAAAACAGACTTTCTACGCTTTTCTTGTCCAGGCATTATGAAAGTACGCCCAACAAAAGAATTCTTATGCAAACCTTCAGAATATCGAACTTTCAAAATATGTGCCACAGAAAGTGCCATAGTATTTGCACAAAATGGAACAGGAATCACAATATCTGGCGTTATGTCTGGATAAAATCTTTTCCATTTTTTTGCCAAATTATCTCCCATTCTAAGTCTTGCTCTATAAACACTTATACTATTTATCACCGCATCCGGCCTTGCCAAATAAACATATTCAAAAGCACACGGTGTAAAAATTTCTTTTCGCAAACGTTTTCTGCACATCTCACCTTTTTTGTTGATAAAAACTACTTCTCCAGGCAAAACATTTCCCTGCATTTTAAAATTTAAAGTATGATACATTGTATTTTCAGAAGAAAAAATGAAATCACTTTGTCCATTTTCATTTTCTCTTTTTCCCCAGACAAAAGGTCTGATTCCATTTGGATCTCTAAAAGCAAACATTCCTTTTCCTGCGATAATTCCCACAATTGAATACCCTCCATAAGCTTTATCAAAAACAGCCTCAACTGATTTACACAAATTATCAAAAAAATCTAATCCTTCGTTATTTTTTTGCAATTCAGATGCAAACAAACCCAAAATAATTTCTGTATCAGACTCAGAATTACAATAATATTTATTTTGCTCTTCCAATTCTTTTTTTAATACTTGTGAATTTGTAATATTTCCATTATGCACCAAAGAAATTCCATAAGGAGAACTGGTTTTAAATGGCTGAACATTGAAAAGTTTTTTTGAAGATCCTGTTGTTGTATATCTATTATTTGCAATCCCCCAATTTCCTGTTAAATTTTTTAAGATATTTTCTTTAAAGATATCTCTTACCAAACCCATTCCTTTTTTAGTATGAAATCTAGAATCATAAGTGAGCATACCGCCAGCATCTGTACCCCTATGCTGAAGATGGATGAGTGCATCACACAAATCCAATGAAACTGACTTTTGAGAATAAATCCCTACTATTCCACACATAAATCAAAAATTCTTTTTACCGCAAGTGCTGTATTTTTTGGATCCAAAATTGTCAAAACCGGAACATTACTTGGCATTTGAAGAGATGAATTTATGTTTACCATCATATCAAACTTATCTTTGAGTGGTGGACACGCTATCACAGGAAAGCTAGAATTTCCAGCAACAAAACCAGACAAAGCATTGGAACGCCCCGCAATTGTAATATAAACTATCTGCTTTTTATCTTTATTATTATCTAAAATCTGTAAAACTTCTCGTGGTTGTTTATGAGCAGAAGCTACAAATTGCTCAAAATTAATTCCGTATTTTTCCAATTCATCTGTAATATTTTTTGTAAATTCTTCGTCTGAAATTGAACCCAAAATTAAAATTGCTTTTGGTTTTATAGTTATTTTTTCAATTTCTGGCTTTATTTTTTCTTTATGAATTTCTTCACTTTTTATTTCTTCCAATCCAATATTTGCATAAGTAGATTCCACTTTTTTTGCAGTATATTTTTTTAAATTTTCCTGAATTCTATTATGCAAATTCAAAGTCATATCTGGAAATTTAAATTCTTTTCCTGTAATCATCTCGTACAAACGAATGTATCTACGAGAAAGCTCTACAACTAAATCTTTTGGTGCTTCTGGTAAATTTTCATCTTCATACGGATTACAATTTTCAATAAACCACAAACGCAAAAATTCCTTATCTATATTTTCTGGCTCCTGTCCACTCGCAAATCTATCCTCATAAGTTCTAGCGATCCAATATCTACTTGAGTCCGGCGTGTGAACTTCGTCTATCAATATTATAGTTCCATCTTGTGCTTTTCCAAATTCATATTTTGTATCCACTAAAATCAATCCATTTTGCTTGGCTATTCTTTGTCCAAAAGTAAAAATTTCTAATGCTTTTTTGTAAACATAATCCCAATCTTCCTGACTCATCAAACCCCTCTCTACTATTTGCTTAGCTGAAATAGATTCATCGTACTCATCTTTTGTGGTTGGTGTGACAATTGGCTCTTCAAATTTTTGATTTTTTACCATTCCTTCTGGCAAGCAATTTCCACAAAAATTTCTAATTCCTTTTTCATAATTTGTCCACGCAGAAGTACTCGTCGTTCCGGTTATATAACCTCTCACAATGATCTCCACTTTAAACGGTTCACATTTTTTTACCAAAATCACATTTGAATCCGGACTATGAATTATGTGATTTGGAATAATATGTTGAGTTTGGTCAAACCACCAAAGACTAGTCTGATTTAAAACTTGTCCCTTGAAAGGAATATGCGTTAACACCCTATCAAAAGCACTTTGCCTATCTGTAGTTACAATTAATAAATTATTATCCAAATCATAAATATCGCGGACTTTCCCTTTTTTCTTGTTTTGAAGATTTAAGTTTGTATCTGACAAATAATTATGTATGTTTTTACTAATTATTTCACTATACAAATCTGAAGCGTATCCGCTTATTGGAAAATTATTCATAGATTTTGAATATAAATAACAATTTTGTGAATTTTTATTATAAAATATACCTGTTTTCAAAACTGATTTTAATTCTGTTTTATTATCCAAAGTGATATTCCAAAGAATTCCTTTTTTGATTTTTTTTAAACCAATAATTCCATGGTTTTTCTCTAAATTTTCCTTTTTTTCTACTCCGTAAATATCATCCTTATACTGAACCAACAGAAAATTATCTTCATAATTTTCTTCTGCCAATTTTTCCTTATTTGTGTTAAAAAATTCACCAGTTTGAGTTAAATCTTCTTTTGAAATATTTTCACATTCAATCTCCCAATGAATTTGCTTTGAAATTTTTGCATTTATTCCCAAATTTTTTAATGTTTGCTCCACAGTATAAGATTCGTTATCTGTAATTATTTCTTCCACTATTATTTCATACTTATTTTTTTGCAATTTGTATTCTTTTAATTCAATTTTTTCCTGAAAATTATTTTTTACCTCCGCAAATTTCAAAAAATTCTGTTTATTTTGTCTTATATACTCTCGCATAGAAATAAAAATAATCTGACCTTCCTCACATCTTTCTGGATGAGGCATTATTGCCATTACATTTCCATCTTTATTTGAAATGGCTGCCAAATTTGCAATTGATCCGTTTGGATTTATAGGAAAATCATCTCTAACTTCCCCACTACTATCACAATATTTAAAAGTTGTGCATCCAGACTCTTCCAACTCACTCAAAAAAATAAGCGGAAAAACAAAACGACCTTCTGCGTGCGCCACAGGAATTCTCAAAATTTCTCCTTCTTTCAAATTAGTTGTAAATGCACATTTTGCTGACACTTTTATATTTACCCAATCATTGAAAAATCCTGTTCCCACCACATACCCCTCTTTTATTTGCTGATTTATTGCAAGCGCAACTTTTTTATTTTCAATTCCGGGCACCAAACCACTTTCCACCAAAATTTGGGCGCCATTACAAATTCCCAAAATTGGTTTACCTTTTGCAGACTCCTCAAAAATTACTTTCATAATTGGATCGAGTGCAGAAATAATCCCAGCGCGCGATCTGTCTTCATAAGAAAATCCGCCGACAATTACAAAACCATCGTATTCTTTTAATTTTTCATAATTACAATTCCAAAAAACAGATTCAGCCTGCATTCCAGCTTTGTTCACTGCTCTTATTGTTTCTGCTTCACAGTTACTTCCAGGAAATTGTATTATTGCTATTCTCATAAAATTACTTGCCCTTCCCTTTTTACTACTTTTCCAATTTCACAAATTTTATAATCAGGAAAACTTTTATTTATTAAGTTTATCGCATTTTCTACTTCATTTTTTGATAAAATTAAAACCATTCCAATACCCATATTAAATGTTCTGTACATTTCTTCCTCGACAACACCTCCAATTTTTTGCATCAAAGTAAAAATTGGTAAAACCTGCCAACTTCCCTTTTGAATTTTTACAGCACAATTTTCTGGCAAAATTCTTGGAATATTTTCCAACATTCCTCCGCCAGTAATATGTGCAATTCCTTTTATATTTATTCCAAAATTCAAAAGTAAAAACACTGGTTTTGTATAATTTTTATGAGGCTCAAGCAAAACTTCCCCCAAACTTCTGTCTAATTCCGACAAATTACTATGAACACTCAAACCTCCAACTTCAAAAAGTATTTTTCTGGCCAATGAGTATCCATTTGTATGCAGTCCGCTCGAGGTAAAACCCAAAACACAATCACCTTCTTCTATGTTTTTTCCAATAATTTGTTTATTTTTTTCTACCACTCCAGTAATTGAACCTGCAATATCTGTTTCACCATTTACATAAACTCCAGGCATTTCTGCAGTTTCCCCACCAACAAGTGAAATATCATTTTCTTTGCAAGCCCTCACCATTCCACTTACAATATCTTCTATAATTTGTGGATCCATTTTTGCGGTGGCAATATAATCCAAAAAAGTTAGTGGTTTTGCGCCAATTGTCAAAATATCACCACAACAATGATTTACAATGTCTTCTCCAACTGTGTCATATTTATTCATCATTTTTGCGATCATGAGTTTTGTGCCAACTCCGTCTATACTTTGCACCAAAACTGGATTATTATATTTTTCACAAAGATTTTTCAAATCATACATAGCACCAAAACTGCCAATTCCAGTCAAAACAGATTGCGAAAAAGTGCTCGTAACTTTATTTTTTATTCTTTTTACAGCCTCATTTCCGACATCTATATTTACACCGGAAAATTCATAAGTGATGGTCATAAATTTATAAATTAGCTTGTAAGCTTTAGACTTCTTTCATTTCGAACAAAGTGAGAAATCCCTTAAACATGTTATTTAAGTAAAGCTTCTTTAACGATAACATAAAAATGTTCTCACCTTACCTTTTGACACCAAAAGGTAAATAAAAGTGCCGAACGGTTGACAATTTTAGGCTTAATTTATTTTTAAAACTTATTTAATTGACCGCATTTGCTACTTCAATTATTTTTTGTATACTCAGAAAACCATAAGTTTTAAAAATAAATTAGTCCAAAAATTTCAAATGTTCGGGAGGTTAGGATAAAAAAGAAAAATTACAATTTACTTCTCAATCCATTTTCCCAAGCATTTTTTGCGCTTTCCAGTTCAATTTCAATTTTTTTATTTATCAAAATCCTCTTTCTTTTTATTGTTTTTCCTATTTCAAACAAACCTGTATTTCTTTCTGTAAAAATTTCTTTTAACTGCTTTTCATTTTCTTCTGAAACTTCTATTACAAAACCTCCGGTTTCACCAAACAAAATTCTATCACTTGAAAAGTCTGATTTTATTTCAACCTCACATCCAATTTCATTTTGAAAAGTCATTTCTGCAAGTGCTATAGCAATTCCACCATCGCTTATATCGTGTGCACTTAAAATTAAACGCCCTTCTATAGCGTCTGTCATTGCAAAAATTTGATTTTCCAATTCTTTGAAGTTTACTTTTGGAACAATCGCACCAAGCTCACCAAAAATATCAAAATAAACACTTCCACCACACTCTTCTCTTCGCTTCCCAACCATAAAAATTTTACTTCCCGTTTTTTTAAAGCTCATTTTTATAACTTTTGAAACATCTTCTATTTTTCCAACGCAAGCAATGACTGGACTTGGTGGAATAGCGCCATCATCAGACTCATTATAAAGTGAAACATTTCCAGAAATAATTGGAATTGGTGAATTTGGATGATTTTTTAAATGAATATTTTTACAAGTCCTTGCAATTCCTTTTATACCTTCTACAAATTGAAACATCTGCTCTTCTTTTTCTGGATTTCCATAATTTAAGCAATTTGTAATAGCTTGTGGCACAGCACCAACAGCCGTCACATTTCTCATAGCTTCAGCCACAGCGTTTACTGCTCCCCAATACGAATCTATAAGCCCAAACCTGGGGTTATGATCCACAGAAAGTGCTACACCAACATTTTTTATCTCGTCTGGAAAATCAGTATCCAAAAATGGCTGGACCACGCCAGCATCTGCTTCGCCAGGCTCAACAACTGTTGCACCTTGAACTTGCTTGTCATATCTCTCGTAAATTACTTTTTTTGAAGCTATATTTTCGTGCGATAAAATTTTCAAAAAAATCTGATTCAAACCGCCTTCATTTTTTATTTTTGGTTTTTTAAGTGTAAATTCTGGTTTTTTATATTTTCTCTCATAAAGCAAACCTTTTGTAATATCACTTGCTTTTGCATTTATTATATCTCTTCCTTTGTGTTTCACCACAAATTGTCCACCATTTTTTATTTTCCCTATTACGGTTGCTTTTGCATTTTTTGCCATTTTTGGCAATTCAAAAATCTTGTTGTAATGTTCCAAAATTATTGGCGTCGCAATTGGACATGCCACCCACATATATCTTTCTTGAGTTTCCGAACAAAGCGCCACAGTTGGGTGTAAACCCTCCATTCCAAACTGAACTTTGTCCATATCCACTTCTACTCCATATCCAGCGCTATCGGCCAATTCTACTGCTGCACAGCTAATTCCACCAGCGCCCAAATCTTTGAGCCCAACCCTATTCAATAAGTTTAATTTTTTTAATTTTTTTACCAAAGTATGAGTTGCTTTGAGTAAGTGTTTTTTTAGAAATGCGTTCGGTTCTTGTACGGCCCCTTTATTTTGTTCTTTTTTATCTTCTTCCAATTCTAGCGATGCAAACTGTGCCCCACCAAAACCTGTGTTATCAGTTGCTTTTCCCACCAAAATCAAATCATAACCGTCTGCATTTTTTGGAGCTTTAGAATGTATAATTTCATCCTCTTTCAAAACTCCAAGATGAACAACATTTACCAAACAATTGTCATTATAACCTTTATTAAAATAGGTATCGCCTGCAATTATTGGCACACCAATTGGATTTCCATATCCTGCAATTCCTTTTACAACCTCATTTTGAATATATTTTGTTTTTTGTTTTTCTATCTCACCAAAACGAAGTGCGTCTGCTCCAGCAATTACTTTTGCGCCCATACAAGAGACATCACGGACATTTCCACCAATTCCAGTTGCTGCACCTTCATAAGGCACAATCTGGGATGGATGGTTGTGTGACTCATGACTTATTACCAAACCATATTTGCCTCCGTTTTTATCTTTTGCAATTTCTATAATCCCAGCATCTTCAGTTGGACCCAAAATTACATTTGGCCCATCGGTAATATACTGATTTAAAAATAAACGACTGCTCTTGTAAGAGCAGTGTTCTGAACCTTGAATAGACCAAAGCACGCATTCTGAAATGTATGGTGCTCTACCTAAAAAATCTTGTTGAATTTTTCTCCCTTCCTCAAAAGTAAGGGCAATATTATAGTCCTTTAATTTCTTGCTAATCTCCCCCTCCTCCAGAGAAACAAAATCTATAGTTTCATCTCCAAACTGATGATTCATAACAGCCGACAAGCTTTATGGATTTATATCTAGCATTATTATTTTACCATTTTTAAATAAAAAAAGAGAGTGTTGATAACTTTTTGTGAAATAAAAAAACAGCCTTTTTAAAAAAGACTGTTTACACTTTAAGTTGAGATAGTCTTGCCCAAAATTGGGCTACACACCTTTGCTATAAACATTGGTCGATTTTTATTTTGAATACACTGAACAGATATTACTCTGCTCCCGAACAATAAATAAAGTTCTGTTCGAAGCTCTTGCTCAGACTCTGCCCTGTGACACAAGTCCTGAAGGACACTTCGAACCTCTTCAACATCTCTATCCCTGTAATTAATATATGCCACGATTCCCTCCTTTTGTGTTTTGATTTAATTTAAAAAGTAAAGTTTATTTTATTTTTTAATAAAATATTAACCAACTCTTCCATACCAGACCTCACCTCAAAATAACCAAAATATTTAAAATACTCTGTTTCATTTTGTACAAAATTACACAACACACCTAATTCTGCAGTTCGCCATTTTTTAAAGCCATATTTTCTAGCAATTTGTCTAATCTCTATTTCTGTCAACAGCATATTTTGTGAATTCATACCAGGACCAGCACCACCACACGCCAAAATCATATAACCTCCAAATGTATTTTTAAAAAGAACTTCGATAAACATTAACAAAAAAGGTGGAGTTTGTCAAGTGTTTCGTTGACTTTTTTATATTTTAAAGTTAAATTATAAGCAGATCCTTACAAACAAAAAGGAGAAAAAATGTGTAAAGAAAAAGACAAATTAGTAGAACACACTCTAGACCTTATGGCCAAAAAAATGCTGACAGCCGTGTTTGATGGTGAAAAAAATCCATGCTATATTTTACTAGAAAGTGTCATAAATATGTTAATAGGTTGCGCTACAGACGAACAGTTGAAAAAACTGTCAGAAGATGCATTTTTTAAAACAATAAGCCCAGAAATTGCATATGAACAATTAGTAAAAAGAAGAGAAAAGTATTGCTAAAAATAAAACCGCCAAAATTGGCGGTTTTTTTAGTTTTCTAAAATTTCAAAAGGACATTCTATTTTTTCATACCATTTATAATCATCTTCTTCATTATTTAAATATAAAGCTATACATTCTTTTCCGTTAGAGATAACCTTATATTTCAATGAGCAAACCCCACAACAAGCCAAAGTATTTGTTTTAAAAACTTTTTCACTTTCAACTTTCAAAAGACGGTCATCATTCATACACTCATTTCTAATTTCTACACTATATTTCGTTATTTCCTGTGTGTTATTTAAATACAAAATTAAAACAATTAAAAAACCCAAAAAAAATACTAAAAAAGATGTAAACCAAAAAATAGTTTTATATTTATTCATTTTTGACTCCTTTTTTTGAATATGAAAAGATCTAATTTAAATATAAACAAAAAAATAGCAAAAAGTCAATACAAAAAACATAAACTTAAAGATTTATAAATTATATATTTTTTGTGTGTTGGATTGCCAAAGCTAATAATAAAAAAATACTACCCACAAACAAGACTACTATTGCCATGACTGTTCCAACAAAAATACTAAAAAATGGATTTGGAGCAAAAAATACCGCAATTAACAATAATAAAATAAATATAACAGCGATAAAAAATGTCCTAAACAATGTGTTATATTTTTCAGCAAATTTACCAACATTAATTTCATTAAATTCCTCTTTTGTTGTCATATTTTTTATAAAGCTTATCAAAAAAATAGGCCACAAAAAAACTATACTCAAAACAAAACAAATACTAACAGCACCACCAAACCACGATGGCGGACTACTAACAAAACATCCAGAAAAAAATACAGTGAATAATACAACAATACCTAAACCTTTACTAATGATATTACAAGAAGTGCATAAGGTATTTTGTTCAGATTTTTTTTGACACAAAAAACAGTAGAAAATTTTCTGTTTTTCCATTTTTACCCCTTTTGTCTATAAAAAGATCCTATTTAAATTTAAAATAAAAATAACCAAAAGTCAATTTTTATAAAACTAAAAAATTAGCAAAAAAATGCTAATTTTTAATATATTTAAATTTTTTACCTCAAAAACCAAACAACCAACCAAACTTGAGTTGCTAAAATTATTCCTATTACTACCTGAAAAGAAAGTTTTTTTGTTTTATGACGAAAAAAATACATTCCCAAAAGTCCACCCAAAGATCCACCAATTAACGAAAGTGTCCAAAGTTTTTTTTCACTAATTCGCCTTTGAGCCAAGCTCGCTTTTATTTTGTCTAATCCAAAATAAAAAAATGTAGCAATATTTATAATTACCAAATAAATTATTGAGATTTGCGCCAAAAGTGTGTGGTCCAAAAACCACTTTACAAAAAAATCCATATTTATTTTTCCTTATTTTCAAGTTCTGATTTATGCATTAAGTGATTTCTTCTATCTTGTCGTGCAAGTTTGATAAGTTCTCCACGAATTTTACCAGGAAATGGAACATTTCTAAAAACAATGTCCTGTGTGTCTGATGCAGTTTTTACTATTACATTTCCATATTTAAAAAGTGTTGGAAAAATTCCTTTTACCTCGTCTGTCACATCTTGAATTCTGTGTAATTCTGTTTCAGAAGTACTACGAGCAAGAAGTCCATGTTGTTCTATATCTATAATTCTATCATCTGTAATTATCCAAACATCAAGATAAAAATCTGTAAAATTACTATAGAAAAATAGGAAGATACCCAAATAATAAATACTCCCAAGAAGAACTAATAACGGATATAAAATATCACCAGTCAAAACATTTGGCTCTAAGTTTAAAAACAAAAGATAAACCGCAACTGGCAAAATTACCAAAATCAAAAATAGAAATAAAAAAGGAACAAAAGTTATACTATGCCTTTTCAGGACATATAAAATCTTTTCATTGGGTTTTTTATTTATTAGAAATGCGATATGCATATTATTTTTCAAAGTTAAAAAAATTTGCTCCAAACTCAATTATTGGTGCTTGCCAATTTACATCTTGAAGTAAAAACCAAGTAAGATACAAAACTAGAGTAATAGAAATAAGTGTAAAAAATGTTACAGCCAAAGACCAAAATGAAAAAGTTCCAGTACTTACAATATGATAAACATTTAATAAAAAGAGCACGACAAAACCCACTAAAAATAACAGATAGGCAAAAAGTGCAAAATAAAGTGGAACAATTATCATAGTTTAAAAATTTACTAGCTAAGTTTTACTAAAAAAGTGTTGGATCTGTATTTCCAATATGTTTTTTTGCAATATGTGTCGCTGTTCTACCTCTCGGTGTCCTGTCTAACATGCCTATTTGCAATAAATATGGCTCATAAATTGTCTCCATTGTTTCTATATCTTCTGCAACAGATGCTGCCAAGGTTCCCAAACCAACAGGTCCGCCTTTGAATTTTTCTATAATTGCAGACAATATTTTTCTATCTACTTCATCTAGCCCGTAGTTGTCTACACCAAGCATTTCAAAAGCAGACCTTATTACTGTTTCGTCTATATTTCCATCATTTTTTACTTGTGCATAATCACGAACCCTCTTCAAAAGTCTGTTTGCAACACGAGGTGTTCTACGAGATCTCTCTGAAATTTTCATACTTATCCCAGGTTCCATTGTTACATCTAAAATTTCTGCATTTCTGTTTATAATTTTATCTATATCTTTGTGTTCGTAAAAATTTAAATGAAAAACATGTCCAAACCTATCGCGAAGCGGTCCGGAAAGTAAATTCATTTTTGTAGTTGCACCAATTATTGTAAACCTCTCTAACGGCATTCGCAGTGTTCTCGCTGCTGGACCTTTTCCTACAATAATATCCAGTGCATAATCTTCCATAGCGCTATAAAGAACCTCCTCAATAGTCTTATTCATTCTGTGAATTTCGTCTATAAACAAAACATCTCCACGCTCCAAATTTGATAAAATTGCAGCCAAATCCCCAACTCTCTCTAACGCTGGGCCAGCCGTCAACTTTATGTTTGAGTTCATTTCATTCGAAATAATGTGAGCAAGTGTGGTTTTACCCAATCCAGGATTTCCATAAAGTAAAACATGTTCAATTGGCTCATCTCTTTGCTTGGCAGCCTCCATAGAAATATGAAGCTGTTTTTTGATGTTGTCCTGCCCTACAAAGTCAAAAAGACTAGACGGTCGTAAATTTACCTCTATTCTCTCCTCTTCTTCATCTTCCGAATGCTCAGCCGAAACTAGCCGTTCGTCTGATATATTTATTGCGTCAAATTTATCTTCCATACAATTTATATTATACTTTAAAAAAATAGAAGATACAAATAAAAAAGCTAGGTATATTACCTAGCTTTTTACTATTTTTGAACATTTTTCTTTGGACGAAGATACCCCGTCCCTCTTTTTTTTGCTTTAATCCAATATCTTGGTTTTTTTGGGACTTCTGTCCCAATTAAGTTTACTTCAATCAAAACCCAACCAAAGGCTGTACTAAACCTAAAATCACCTTTTTGCAATATTTCTCCTTCTTTTAGCTCAACAGAGTCCTCCGAAGAAAAACCAACTCGTTCTTCTTGTTTTCCATTAAAATTAAAAGCAAATTCTTTACAACCAGACATACCTTCGTCCTCCTTTTGAAATGAACAATAAAAAAATAATAACACAAAAACCATTTTCTGTCAATAAACTTGACAGAATCTATAAAATTGGTTATTATATTATAATCTTTAAAAATAACTTAAACCTAAGGAGGAAAAATGGGTGCACTAAGTAACAAAGATATTGCTATTATTGGGGTGTGCTGCGCCAAAAGAGGTGCTATTGAATTGCATCAAATAGAAAATTTTACAAAAGCTTATAGAATAGCAAAGCAGTTTAAATTTTCTACTTCTCGATATAAAGAAAAAAATAGAGAAATAGAAAATTTTATTATAAGACTGGCTAAACTTATAGAGCCAGAAGAAAATAGACAAATTTTTCGTAAGCCAAAAGGCGCGGAATTTAGCACAAAAAGAGCTTACCAACATTTTTGTTGGATGTTTTTAACAATGATTAAGCCAGAAGAACTTTTTAATGAATTTAGGCTCGCATGGCCTTTTTGCGACGGCAACGGAAGAGTTGCTGATCTCATTTGGCGAATGGCGGTAAAAAGAGATACTGGGGAGTGGCCTCACCATTTCCCACCAAAAAAAGAATAGATATAAAAAGAGCTAGGATTACCTAGCTCTTATTTTTTTCGTCTGACTTTGAAACTGTTGCAACTAGCGGTGCACCGATCAAAACTGCAGCCAAATTTGGATTTAAACCTTCTAAAACTTCTTTGGATTCTTTTGTAAACTTTTTCAAAGCGTCCAACCTTATCCTTGTGCCTGTTTCCAAAATAATTACATTTGCAGTTTCTGGAGTTGGATCACAATTTGTGAGGTTAAACTGAATAAACTCAACACCCCATTCTTCTGCTCTAGATTTTACTTCTTTTAAAAGTTCGTCTGCTATTTTTTTCGTCTCAGAAATAGTCTTGTGATCTCGCTTAGAGAGTACATCCCGCAAAATTCCCATACAAAGATCCTCAATAGAAGCATCTACATTTTCAATTTCAAAAAGAGCTTTGTAAACTTCGTTTATTCTAAAAATTACAACAGCACTTACATAAAAAGATAGCTGGTTTTTCAATATAATTCGCTGACCTTTGAAATGAATAGTTTGCTGTTTTATGTGTCGTATGTGAATTGTGTCTGCAAAAGGCAGCAACCAAACGATACCTGGTTCAAAAATTCTTGGATTTCCTTTTTCATCGCATCTTGCCTTACCAAAACGAAGAACTATTCCTCGCTCACCTTCTCCAACAGAAGAAATTATTTTAAAAAGACCTGTGATCGCTGCAATTATTGGTGTGAAAATTGCAAGTAATGCTTGATTCATCTATTACCTCCATTTTTTAATGAGTTTATAGCGGTTTATTTATAGCAATATCATTAAGCGTATGTCAATTTCAAAAAACATTATCAACATGTTGTGGATAACATTTTTTTGAAATGTGATATAATAATTTTACAGCAAAATACAATATCTAGTATGTTAAATAAATAATAGACACTATATATAGTGTTTTATCTTCTTCAAAGATATTGTCTAAAAACTTCTACTTTGTTCTTTATTTATAAAACAGACCTATTTCAAAATCTTATTTTGAAATAGGTCTACTAACAAAAAATTATGAATATCCCACTCATAAAAAAGCGCGACGGATCTATGCAAGAATTTAATCCTGAAAAAATTCACAGCGCAGTTTACAAAGCTTTCAATGCTTCTCGTGTTTCTTTTGGCACAGAAATTTTGAAAAAAATAACTGAAACTACAATTCAAAATTTACAACAAATAGAAGGCACGCCGACTGTAGAGCAAGTTCAAAATATTGTTGAGCAAGTTTTAATGGAAAATAATTTCTATACAGTTGCAAAATCATACATTATATATAGGTACGAACATGCAAAAAATAGAAAAATTGAAAAAGAAGAAGTAATAAAAAAAATAGAAACAGATAGCTTGATGGTCACAAAAAAAAGTGGCGAAAAACAAGCTTTTTCAATAGAAAAATTGAAAAAATATATAGAAATCTGTGCAGAAGATAAAAATTTAATAGATGTGGACGGAATAGCTCATCAATGTAGATCAGAAATTTATGAAAACATACCTACTTCTGAAATTTCAAAAGCTCTTATTCTGTGCGCACGCTCTTATATAGAAAGAGATCCAGCGTATTCAAAATTGGCTTCAACAATGTTGTTGAAAGATGTTTACAAAGAAGTTTTGGAAGATAACTTTGATTTTAATAATTTGAAAGATGTTCATACAAAAACTTTCAAAGAAAAAATTAAAAAAGGTGTAGAAATAGAAAGATTAAATGCAAAACTACTATTATTTGATTTTGGCTTTTTGAGCTCACAAATTGATTTATCTCGTGATAAAAATATTGAATATCTAGGGATGCAAACTTTATACGATAGATATTTTTTGCGAAATCCGGAAACAAAAGAAGTTTTGGAAACACCGCAAATGTTTTGGATGCGTGTGGCAATGGGGCTAGCTTTGAGCGAAACTAATTACAATGAAAAAGCTGTTGAATTTTACAATATAATGTCTCAACTGCTTTTTGTACCATCTACTCCCACTCTTTTTCACGCTGGCACAACTCACCCACAACTTAGCTCTTGTTATATTACAAAAGTTGAAGATTCTTTAAGTCATATTTTCAAATCAATCTCTGATAACGCTCAAATGTCCAAATGGTCTGGCGGAATTGGAAACGACTGGACAAGTCTGCGTGGAATGGGTGCTCTTATCCGCGGAACTGGCGTAGAAAGCCAAGGTGTAGTGCCATTTTTGAAAATTGCAAACGACACAACAGTTGCAATAAATAGAAGTGGTCGCAGACGCGGTGCAACTTGTGCTTATTTGGAAGCTTGGCACATTGATTTTGAGGATTTTCTAGAACTTCGCAAAAATACTGGAGACGAAAGACGCAGAACTCACGATATGAATACTGCCAGCTGGATTCCAGATTTATTTATGAAAAGAGTAAGGGGCAGTATGGAATGGACACTTTTTTCACCAGACGAAACTCCAGAATTACATGAAATTTATGGAAAAGAGTTCGAAGAAATTTATGGAAAATATGAACAAAAAGCAAAAAATGGTGAAATAAAACTATTCAAAACAATGAAAGCGTCTGATTTGTGGAAAAAAATGATTTCAATGCTTTTTGAGACTGGACACCCTTGGATTACTTTCAAAGATCCTTGCAATGTTCGTTCTCCGCAAGATCATGTTGGTGTAATTCACTCATCAAACTTGTGTACAGAAATTACACTTAACACATCTAAAGATGAAACTGCAGTTTGTAATTTAGGTTCAGTAAATTTGGCACGTCATACTGAAAATGGATTTTTAGACAAAGTTCTCTTGGAAAAAACTGTAAAAACTGCAATGAGAATGCTAGATAATGTAATAGATTTAAACTTTTACCCAACAATTGAAGGAGAAAATTCAAATAAAAAACACAGACCAATTGGTTTGGGTGTAATGGGTTATCAATATGCACTTTATAACTTAAATATTTCATTTGATTCCGAAGAAAATATAAAATTTGCAGATGAAAGTATGGAACTTATCTCATATTTTGCAATTTCTACCTCAACAACTTTGGCAAAAGAAAAAGGAGCTTACCCTACTTTCCGTGGTTCAAAATGGGATAGAGGAATTATGCCGATTGATACAATTACACTTTTAGAAGAAGAGCGTGGTGAAAAAATAAATGTAAACAGAGATTCAAAATTGGATTGGAATAAAGTGCGTGAATTGATAAAAGAAAACGGAATGCGGAATTCAAATTGTATGGCAGTCGCGCCAACTGCAACAATTTCAAATATTGCAGGATGTTCTCCAACAATTGAACCTATTTACAAAAATATTTATGTAAAGTCAAATATGAGTGGCGAGTTTACAATTGTGAATTCGTATTTGATAGATGAATTGAAAAAACTAAATTTGTGGAATAGTGAAATGCTAAATGAATTGAAAAGATATGATGGAAATATCTCAAATATAGATGCAATTCCAAAAGAAATTCGTGCAAAATACAAAGAAGTTTTTGAGATTGATTCTAGTTGGCTTATAAAAGTAGCCGCTCACCGCGGGAAATGGATAGACCAAAGTCAATCTATGAATATTTTTATCAAAGGAACTTCTGGTAAAAAAATATCCGATACATATCAATTTGCTTGGGAAATGGGGTTGAAAACTACTTATTATCTGCGTTCCCTCGCAGCAACTCATGTTGAAAAAAGTACACTTGATATCAAAAAACAAGATTTAACAAAATCAGAAATAGAAACAACACCAAAACCTACTGAATCAACAGTTCCAGAGCCACAATTGTGTAGAATTGAAGATCCGGAATGTGAATCATGCCAATAAAATAACACGCTAACGATTGGGCAGACTAAGTATTGGAAAAGATAAACAAAAAATACACACATCATATTGAGCAAAACAAAGTGAAGTCGAAATATCTCGAAATAATATAACCAAAATTATAAATATTCGTATTTCTTCTAAGTTTTTTTGAGATCTTTCAATTTCGTTTAGAATGATGTGTTTAAATAAAAAAATATGAAAAGTATATTAAACAATTCAACGACCGATCCAAATAAAATACTGCCCTTTCAATATCCTTGGGCAAGAGTTCATTACAAAGCTGGTGTTGCAAACAATTGGGTTCCAGAAGAGGTACCAATGCAACAAGATGTAGAGCTTTGGAAAAAACAAGGTGGACTTAGCAAGGAAGAGCGTAGAATGATAATGTGGAATTTGGGATTTTTCTCTACCGCCGAGAGTTTGACTGCAAATAATATCGTTTTGGCAGTTTACAGACATGTCACAAATCCAGAATGTCGTCAATATCTACTTCGCCAAGCATACGAGGAAGCCGTTCACACCGATACTTTTATATATTGTTGTGATTCTTTGGGATTAGATCCAGAAGAAATTTACAATATGTACATCACTGTTCCAAGTATAAAAGCCAAAGATGATTTTGTGGTAAATATTACAACATCGATCTTTGATCCAAATTTTGAGACAAACACAACGGAAAATATGCAAAAATTTGTATACGATTTGATTGGATATTATGTTGTAATGGAAGGAATTTTCTTTTACGCTGGTTTTGCGATGATGCTTTCCCTACTTCGCCAAAACAAAATGGTTGGTGTTGGTGAGCAGTTTCAATATATTTTGCGAGATGAATCTGTACATTTAGCTTTTGGAGTGGATTTGATAAATACAATTATTTCTGAAAATCCAGAAATTTGGACAGAAGCGTTTAAAAATTCTGTTTCAAATACAATTCAAGAAGCTGTAAAATTAGAAGAAGCTTATGTTGACGATTGCCTACCAAGAGGAATTTTAGGATTACAACCAGAAATTATCAAAGAATATGTTCGCCACATTGCAGACCGAAGATTGGAGCGAATAAATTTACCAAAAGTTTATAATGACCAAAATCCATTTCCGTGGATGAGTGAAATTATTGACCTAAAAAAAGAAAAAAATTTCTTTGAAACAAGAGTGACAGAATACCAAAACGCAGGAAGTTTAGATTGGTAAGAGAGTATGATACATGATTCAGATAACATGATACAAAAAATAAGAATTAAGCAGGAAAGAGCTTTCTAACTTTCTTCTTCGCTTAACTACGGAATAGTCTTAGATCTTAACCTCGAAGAGGTCTTTCTTTCACATCATATTGAGCGAAACGAAGTGGAGTCGAAATATCCCCATACAGTTTCATAAAATATAAATAATTATAATAAAACCTTAGTTCCTTTTGTTCTGTCATTCCGAACCCAAGTATGTAAGTGAGAAATCGCTTAAGCTTTATTATTAAAGTGTGTTGTTTTTAAAACACTTAAGCGCTCTCTCACTTCGCTCGAGATGACCGGAATAAGCATAATGTACAATATTTTTTATAAAAAAAGAGCCAGCGGTTGTTCCGCTGGCTTTGTTATTCTGCTTATCTTTTTTATTATTTTTAGATCTTTTCAACCAACTCATCCCACACTCTTTTTTGCTCACGAAGAGCAACAGAAAGTGGGGTGTAGCTAGTAAAAGTAAAACAATTCTTAATTTTACCAAAATCTGAAGCGGCTTTCATACCTTTCATTTCTAAAATCAGATCTTTTATATTTTTTAATCTTTGAAGAAGTTCCTCATAACAAGGCTTCATATCCTCCACAAACAACTGACCAGAGACAATAGCCTTATCTCTTGTCTCTAGAATAAAAGCTGAAATATCTAAATTTTCATTGTCTTCAATTTCTTTCAACAAACCATCCCAAAAGCTGGCTTGAAGAGCAAGAGCTAAGGAAAGTGGACGAAGTGATAGGTTCTTAAGTTCCTCGTCAATTCCTAAATAACTTTGCTGGATCCACTCATTCGCCATGACAAATACAATGAACTCCACCAACCTACTATCCATTACGCGGACACGAAGCTCCACCTCTTCCAAAATTCTTTTAGCGGACTTTTGTGCTTTAACTCTTGCATCAATCACAAGATGTCGCACACTTTTTTGTGTTTGTTTTATTTTATTTTTTGTGTCATCAGATTTATTGATGTCACCAAACCAATTATTATTCATATAAAGACCTCTGTCGCCCATTTTCCTTCCTCCATGTTGAAACTGAACACCAGCAACACTATGTTACTGATGCATTATAAAATACCATCTTCAACCTCTTTTGTCAAGCTAAAAAGGATAAATCTTGACTTTTTGTAAAAATTAAGACATAATGGGACTGTCTTCAAACATACAAACCCCTGCCGCGGTGGTGGAATTGGTAGACACGCAGGACTTAAAATCCTGTTCCCCCTAAAGGAGTGCGGGTTCGATTCCCGCCCGCGGCACAAAAAACAGCAGTATTGCTGTTTTTTTGTTGTGGGAATGACACAAAGTCTTGTGTCATGTCGGGAATCGAAGGGTAGGTTTGGTGAAAACCAAAACTACACAGGGAGACCCTCGAACGCGGCACAAAAACAGCAGTATTGCTGTTTTTTTGTTGTGGGAATGAATAAATATATTTATTTTTATAATTTATCCAAAATTTAATCCAAAAAGATTGACAAAAAACAAAAAATATGATAATTTCATAAATAGTTCATTATTTTTTAATTTCTTGTGCCGGAATGGTGAAATGGTATACACAGGAGACTTAAAATCTCCCGCCTTAAAGCGTACGGGTTCGATTCCCGTTTCCGGTATTTACCCTCAATTGAAAAATTGAGGGTATTTTATTATTTGAAAAATAACAAAATACTAAATCATTTTAAATAATATATAAATTTTTCAATTTTAAACTTATCCACACTAAACTTTTATGTCTGTTCACATATTTTATACAAGCCTTTATTTTCAAGTTTTCCACGAAAAATCCACAGGTTGTACACATTTTGTACACAGCTAACTCTCCAAAAATAATTATTCAGTCCTACACAAAAAATATAAAATGTGGATAACTTGTGGATAACTTAGTAAATCTGTGGATAACTTTTTAAATTTATCCACAATTTTTTTTGTATTTACTAACACACACTTTTGTGTTCAAAAAAACTGGCTTAATTTAGCCAAATTTAAACTAATCCCACCAACATTGACAAACTCTAAAAAATATGGCATAATATAGACATAGTTCATTGACAAACGCTGTAATTCACAAAGTTCTATTTGCGAGTTACATCGACCTCTTTCACTCTACTCTTTCCAGCTTATAATTGTTGCGTTTTAATGCTCTTTCATTTCAAAAAGCTGTCCAATTATCTTCGGACAAAAAAACAAAAACAAAAATAAAAAAGTCTCCTAAGGCACTTATGAGACGCAACAACCGTAAGCTGGACTGGTAACCTTCACTATTGTTCGTCGTTTATATGACGAACCGAGGGCTCTACCTCTGTGGGGTAAAGAGAGTCTTCCTTAAGTAATAATACCTTTCGCAGAGATTGCGAAAATATCGTACTTAAAGAAGACGAACTATAAACAAGGCGTCCAGAGCAAATATAACTATTAGGCTCATTCGGACGCCTTTTTTGTTTGTTTAAATAAGTAAACACACTACTTTCCTGTTCTTTCTTTTATTATCTGTGAATAAAGACTCCTGGATTCCCGATCGGGGTCGGGAATGACAAAAGGACTTCACATCATACTAAACAAAACGAAGTGGAGTCGAAATATCTCGTGTTTGTTTCACTATTTTTATGTTTTGGTGATATTGTTTCGAGATCCTTCGGCTTCGCTCAGGATGACGTGTGTATATTTTGCGTTTTGTTTGGGATAATATGTGAGTATTTTGTACTTCGCTTTGTTCGGGATGATGTGTATTTATTTCTTGTTCTTCTTACGAGCTATTGCAAAAAATCGAATTATTTCATATAATAGAAGCACTTTAAATAGTAGAACAATATGCATGATCCAAAATTTGTAGGGGAAATAAAAGAAAAATTACTAAAAGATAAGACTCGTTTAGAAAGAGAGCTTTCTAAATTTACTCGTAAAAATCCTAAGATAAAAGGAGATTTTGAGGCAAACTATCCAGAATATGGAGATGATGAAGATGATAATGTGCAAGAAATGGAGCAATATGCTGTAAACAAGCCTTTGGAGATAAACTTGGAAAAGTTGTTGCGCGACGTAAACAAAGCACTAACTTCAATAGAGAAAAGGTCTTATGGTATTTGTAAATACTGCGACAAACCTATAGACAAAAGAAGACTACGAGCACGACCAACTTCAGGATCTTGTGTTAGTTGTAAAAAAACAATCAAAGAAGAAGCTTAAAATGGCTTTAAGCAAGCAAAAAATACTCTGTGCAAAAATGCTTTTAGGAGCAACTTTTTTATCTGGGTTTTTTTTGTTTTTGGATCAGAGTCTAAAAAGTATGGCTGTAAACAATCCATCTAAAAGCTATTATTTAATTAAAAATATAGTCGGGTGGGAATATTATGAAAACTATGGCATTGCTTTTAGTCTTCCTATGCCAAAATTCTTGCTAATCACATTTATACCAATTATAATTGCAAGTTTAATTATTTTTCTAATGAAAACCAAGAAAAAAAAGTTTTGGCTTATTTTTGGAACATCTCTTGTTATTGCAGGAGCCATCTCAAATTTAATAGATCGTGTATTTCTTGGTTTTGTGGTAGATTACTTTAGGGTGTTCACATCGGTTATAAATATAGCGGATATTATGATAATAGTAGGGGGGCTGATACTTGTAGTTCCGAGCTTAAAGAAAAAGCAATAATATGTTTTGTAAAATTAATTCTGCAGGGGTTCTTGGTTTAGGATGTGCACAGATTGATGTAGAAGTGGATGTTTCTGGAAGTTGGCCCGGTTATCAAATAGTTGGTTTACCAGATGCTGCCATTCAGGAGGCAAAAGAAAGGATAAGGACAGCGTGGAAAAATGCTGGGTTGCAATTTCCTAGCAATCACAAAATAATTGTAAATTTGGCGCCAGCAGATGTGCGCAAAGAAGGTTCTCATTACGATTTACCGATGGCGATTGGGATGTTTTTGGCAAGCCAAAAAATGAAAAATACTTTTGATGATAGTTTGTTTGTGGGGGAATTGGCATTGGACGGAAGTGTTCGCTCTGCAAATGGCATACTTCCTATCGCGTTGTTTGCAAAAAAAAATAATTTTAAACGACTTTTTGTCCCAGCTCAAAATGTAAAAGAGGCTGGTCTTGTCTCTGGAATTGAAATTTATTCTGTTTCAAATTTTAAAGAATTGGTTGAACATATTACAAATATTAAAAAAATGGAGCCTGTGCAACCACAAAATCCGGAAGAATGGTTTACAGAAAATTTATACGAGCTCGACATGGCTCATGTAAAAGGACAAGAATTTGCAAAAAGAGCTTTAGAAATAGCAGCGAGTGGTGCTCACAACATACTTCTTTCTGGACCTCCTGGGTCTGGAAAAACACTTTTAGCCAGAACCTTCCCAAGTATTTTACCAAAAATGACTTTAGAAGAAGCTTTAGAGGTAACAAAAATTTATTCTGTTTCTGGAAATTTATTTAAAAAAGCTTTAATTACAGAGCGTCCATTTAGAGCTCCACATCATAGTGCTAGTGCAGTTGCACTAGTTGGTGGAGGTCGCTTTCCAAAACCCGGAGAAATTTCTATGGCACATCGTGGAGTACTATTTTTGGATGAATTCCCAGAGTTTCCGAGGTCTGTACTGGAAAATCTACGCCAACCACTCGAAGATGGTGTAGTGTCCATTTCTAGAGCACAAGGAAGCCTAACATTTCCAGCACAGTTTACACTTGTTGCAAGTCAAAATCCTTGTCCGTGTGGATATTTTAGCGACCCAGACAGAATGTGTACCTGCTCCCCTTCTCAAATTGCACATTACAAAAAGAAAATTAGCGGACCACTTTTGGATAGAATAGATTTGCATGTAGAAGTACCAAGAGTAGCATTTGAAAAATTATCAAAAAATGATCTAGCAGAAACATCTAAAAATATTCGTGTACGCGTTGAAAATGCAAGAAAAAAACAAAGTGAGCGTTTTGAAAATTTGCCTTATCACACAAATAGCGAAATGCGTACAAAAGATATCCGTGAATTTTGTAAATTAAACGATGAATCCAAAGAATTACTAAGACAGGCCGTAGAAAAATTACATCTTTCTGCACGAAGTTACTATAGAATTTTGAAACTTGCTAGAACTATTGCAGATCTGGAAAATATAGATAATCTTGAGACTAAGCACATTGCAGAAGCATTACAATTTAGAGCGAGGGTTGAATAGGAAAAGACATAAAACAGATAATCTGAGACAAAAAACCAGCTTTTCAGCTGGTTTTTGATTTTATATTTTTTTAATAAAATCAGACAATTTAGGACTATTTGCCAATTTTTTCAAAACAGCTTTTGATGGTTTATAAGTCTTACCCTCAAAAAACCAACTCCGTCCGCAACTTACCTCAAAACCTCTTTTATCAAAAATAACCTCAACAGGATTTTGTGAAATTTGATCGAGATATTGAAGACAAAGACCTTCCCGTTTAATAAAAAATTTTGCAAAACAACTATCACACTTAGCACAAATTCCAATAGAAGATACAGCTTCTTTTTTAAGACATTTATTTTCATTATAATCCCAAACACGGATTTGCCCATTTTCACATTGTGTACATTTCATTTTTTCCTCCATAAAAAGAACTTAATACAAGTTTAATAAACTTTCACTCTTAATGTCAAATAAAAAATCAGCTGTTTAGCTGATTTTTTATTTGATATATCTTAGTGGGTTTTTCCTAACTCCGTTTATACGAACCTCATAATGAATATGTGATCCAGTAGAGCGACCGGTAGAACCCATTAGTGCAATTACCTGCCCTTGCACAACCTTTTCCCCGTAAGAAACTAGGAGTTGTGAAGAATGCGCGTAAAGTGTCTGCACACCGCCTCCGTGGTTCAAAATAACATAACAACCATAACCACCATTCCATCCACACTTAGATTTTATAACCGTACCACTTTTTGATGCATAAAGCGGTGTTCCAATTGGCCCGGCAATATCCAAAGCAGTATGACGCCAACCATAATATTGAGTAATTCTACGAACCCCTGCAGGCCATACAAATTCAGATCCAGCAGGTGAGCTTACAGACGGTGGTGGAGCAGAAACATTTCTAAACACAGAATTCCCGCTTGAAGGTCTTGGAATATAAACTGCTCTTGGTTTTACACCACCTGGAACAATTAACTGTTCTCCTACTATTATGTCAGATGCATTCGCAAGCTTGTTGTACTCTACTATCTCATCTACTTTTACACTGTATTTGCTTGCAATTTTAGAAATATTATCTCCACTTACAACCTTATGCAAAACCCCGTCAGTTGGTAAAATTTTCAACTTATCGCCTGGGCGAATATAAGAACGAGAAGTTAATCCGTTCGCCCACAAAACAGTAATAGTATTTAACCCAAATTTCTGTGCAATTGAACCAATAACATCTCCTGGCTGAACTTCATAATTTAAAATTTCTGTGCGAGAATCTACTCTTCCCGCTTCAATTGTTGGAATTTCTGCCCCTGTAATAATTGAAGGTTTTGCAATAGCACTTCCTCCAGCAGTAATTCCAGAAATACCCTCTTTTTCTATAATAACTTTTTGTGGAGTTGCACCTGTTTCCAAAACAATAGATGCCTCACGCCAACTCCTAGTGTCTTGCGGTGTTTGAATTGCTGAAATATCTATAATTACCTCTTGCATATCAAAATCCTGTTCTCCAGAGCCTACCATTTTATAAAGTACAGAATTTCTACCAGGCACAGACGCACTGTCTTGAGTATAAAGTGAACTATGAGGAATCATAACCACAATAGCAACCACAAAAAATACAACTTGCAGAGTATTGCGCTTACCAAAAAAATGTGCTATTGATCCTTTTATTGGGTTATTGAATTTTCCTGTTCTTCTTTTTACTCCAAAAAGTATCTTATAAACCCAAAAACCTAGTGTACTTCTATAAAGTTGACCAATTTTTTCAAAAAATGGTTTCAATATTTTGAATATACGAAAAAAAGCCCTCTTTGTCAAAACAAGGGTACGCAAAAATTTAAGAAATATTTTATATAATTTATGCCTCATAATAACCATCAGGTGTTATCCTGAAACACTATTATTATGCCTTTTTTAGCAAGAAAAGTCAATGAAAAAATAAGTTTTATGTTTTTCTACATTAAAACTTGATTTTTTTGCAAAAATAGGTTATTATATGGTCTCAATAATATATTTTATAAATTATGGATTATTCAACCAAAAAACTTCCGAAGTCTCAGCTTCAATTAAATGTGACTGTAGCTCCAGAAGATTACAAAAAACAGCTTGAAGAAGCTGGAAAAAGAGTTTCTAAAAAAGTAAATATAAAAGGATTTCGCAAGGGAAATGTACCTTTAGATGTTTTGAAAAAAGAAGTTGGTGAAATGGCACTTTTACAAGAGGCAGTAAACCACATAATTCAGGAAACTTTTGTAGAAATTATCAAAAAAGAAGAGTTAGAAAGTATAGGGCAACCTGAAATAAATATAGAAAAAATGGCACCAAAAAATGACTTGGTATATAAAGCTGTAGTGTCACTTTTACCAAAAATTAAGCTAGCTGAAACAAAATCTGTAAAAGCAAAGTTAGAAAAAAAGGAAATTACAGACAAACAAGTAGATGAAACAATCGATTCACTTCGTAAAACGCAGGCCGTAGAAGTGTCAAAAACAGGAAAAGCAAAAGGAGAGGACAAGCTTTTGATAGATATGGATATGTTTTTGGACAAAGTTCCTGTTGACGGAGGACAAAGCAAAAACTACCAAGTTTACTTAAGCGAACCTCACTATATAAAAGGTTTCAACGAACAAATAGTTGGACTAAAAAAAGGTGATAAAAAGGAATTTACACTTAAATTTCCAAAAGATCACTACCAAAAAATGCTTGCTGGAAAAAAAGTTGGTTTCAAAGTAAAGGTAAATGAAGTTTTTGAAAGACAATTTCCAGAATTAAACGAAGGGTTTGCTGTAAAACTTGGACAAAAAACTGTAGAAGAGTTGAAAACAACAATTAAAAAGAATCTGCAAACAGAAGCAGATCACAAAGCAGATCAATCTTTTGAGATAGAAATTTTGGATAAAATGATTGAAAAAACAAAATTTGATGAAATTCCAGAATTGTTGATTGACAATGAAAAACAGAAAATTTTCTATGAATTGCAACGCGATATTGAAAAAAACGGAATTACAATAGAACAATACTTGCAAGATATCAAAAAAACAGAGAAAGAACTGTTTAAAGATTTCAAAGCTCAAGCTGAAAAACGTGCAAAAGCAGCACTTTTATCTAGAGAAATCGCCATTGAAAATGATATAAAAGCTGAAAAAGAGGAAATTGATGCTGAGATTGCAACAATGAAAAAAATGTACAAACACGAGGAAGAATACATGAAAAACCTAGAAAAACCAGAAGTTCGTGGAACAATTGCGAATATGGTTCAAAATAGAAAAGTGATGAAATGGTTGAAAGATCAAATAATAAAGTAAATAATGAATCACTTCATTTGATGAATCTCTTCGCTTGGATTAGGACAGAATAAGAACAAAAAAGGGCTTTTTAGCTCTTTTTTGTTTTTTTTAGATACAAAGCTTGACAAAAGTGCTTTTTTGTGGTATATTTAAACGATGTTCATTTCATTTTTTAACCTAAAAAAGGAGGGGCCGTGATGGTTCTTGTGTCTTTTGGTGCATCGTGGGAGCGATGCCTTACAGAAAAAAAAGAAAAGAAAAAAGAAACGAAAAAAAAGGAGAAGAAATGAAACATTTGCTAATTTTCCTCCTTTTTTTCTCGCTCGCCATTTTGGCGAGCGGGTGTATCGTGATCACCGCGGACTCGCAAAGTGCGAGTGAGCGGTATTACGGAAATCCGCGCTATCAAGCGCGGAGAGCCGCAGTTTGCCGTATTAAAAACGGCAAATTTCAGTGTACCGTCCTAACAAGCTGGGAAAAAGCCCAACAACGACGGTATCGGGCGATCAAAAAAAAGAAACAAAAAAAGAGGAGAAGATGAAGTACTTGTTTTTCTTCTCGCTCGCCATTTTGGCGAGCGGGTGTGCTTCCACCATTTCCGACTCACACACAATTGTGAGTCGGTATAATGGAAAAACATTTGAGCGTGTGGAGACGGTTTGCCACAAGCTCAAACATCACCAGTGGCAAGACGGGAAAAGTCATTGCCACAAAAAAATTGAGGTGTTAGAGACAAAAAAAAGATAGAGAGAAAGAAAAAACAAAAGCGCTAACCATAAGGAAGGCGCTTTTTATATTGTTAAAAAACTATTATTTCTTTATATTAAGTAGATTCGAAATATCTCGGTGCAATATAACCAAAATATAAATAATTAAACCTTATTTCTGTCATTTCGAATCCGAGAATACGGATGAGAAATCGTTTCAGTGTTTTAATTAATGTGTTTTGTGTTTTTAAAATGTTTAAGGGATTTCTCGCTTCACTGAGAAATGATAGAAGACTCTATACGTCATCCCAAACGAAACGGAACAAAGTGTAGTGAAGTCGAAAAGTTTTTATTCACGTCATATTGAGCTTCACCTTGTGGAGTCGAAAATAAAAGTTCACGTCATATTGAGCGGAACGAAGCGGAGTCGAAATATCTCGGGATTGTTTCACTATTTTATGTTTTTGTGATATTGTTTCGAGATTTTTTAAATTCCGCTTCGCTTCGTTCGGGATGACGTGAGAGAAAAGTAGATTAAGAAATAAGCAGATTGGGTAGATTAAGTAAGGAAGGAATTTATATAAGAATCTGTATCATGTTATCTGTGTCATGTATCATTATGTCCTTCTTGTCATCCTTAGCTTGGAGATCTATTTCTTTTTTTCTTTTTTTCTTTTCTTTCACTGTTTTGTGATTAAAGACTCCTGGATTCCTGGTTAAGCTAAGAGATGATAAATATGGTAAAATAAAAGAAATAACCATAAAATATGAAAAGTAAAGAATTAAAAATTGCAATTAAAATAGCAAGAAAAGTAAATACATTTTTAAAAAAAGAGTTTAATTCACTTGGGCAGACAGAAATTGAGACAAAAAAGCATGGAGAAATCGTCACAAAAGCGGACAAAAAAGCAAATATAATTATTATAAAAGAATTAGAAAGATATTTTTCTACAGATAACATAATTAGTGAAGAGTCGCCAGCGATAGAAAATGGGAGCGAGCGAACTTGGTTTGTAGATCCATTAGACGGAACTAGCAATTTTGCATACGGATTCAAAGAATTTACAACTCATATTAGCTTTGCCGAAAAAGGAAAAATAAAGCTTGGTGTGGTGGGAAGTCCTCTCACAAACGAAGTATTTTGGGCTGAAAAAGGTGGTGGCGCTTTTGTAAATAATAAGAAGATTTCTGTATCAGAACCAAAACACACACAAATGATGGCACTAATCTGTGGCGGTCATACAAAACAAGGTGTAAAAGAGTTAAATAAGGTCTTTAAAAACCTAAACGAGGCAAACGCCCGTGTTCGCATATTTGCGGCCGCAGGCGTTGAACTAACAAGTGTAGCGAGCGGAAAAGCCGATGTGTGTATAATGACAGAAGTACATTCTTGGGATGTTATAGCTGGAATCGCTATTTTGCGTGAAGCTGGGGGAAAAGCAACAAATTTTGAAGGTGAAGACTGGCAAATTGGTGATACAAACATAGTTGCCACAAATGGAAAACTTCATAAAAAAGCATTGGGTTTTTTATGAATTAAAAAAATAGTCTTCAGACTTCATTCAGGATAACATAAATAAATTATCCTCAGATCAATACCCAAGATATTTCTGTAATAATTACTTCCACACCGAGGCAAATTTTGGTGTATTACTATGAATAAAAATACGACATATTGAGCGGAGTGAAACGAAGTCGAAATATCTCGATTTAGTATCATTAGAACTTTGAATATTTTATGTTCTGGTAATATTGTCCCGAGATCCTTCGGCTATCGCTCAGGATGACGTGATTTTATTTTTACTAATTCTTAATTATAATTTATGAAAAAATTTATAAAAATAAAAGTAATTCCAAAATCTTCGGAAAATAAAATAGAAAAGTTGGAAGATGGAAGTTTCAAAATAAAGCTGACTTCCCCGCCCATTAATGGAAAAGCAAATGAAGCTTTGATAAAACTAATAAACAAAGAGTGGAAAATTCCAAAATCCAAAATTTTGATTAAAAAAGGTAAAAGCGGAAAAAATAAACTAATTGAAATTCTAAAATAAAAAACTCGTAATTAAATTACGAGTTTTTGATTTTTATGATAATCAATATCAAAATGATAGCAATAGATCCAAATAAAACAAGCTAGAGAGAAAACGAACTAAAGTTTTTTATAATATTTTTTTATTTTGATCTAAAAAGTTAAAGAACTATTCTAAAATTATTATAAATTTAGATTTTTGTCAACCTTTTTAAGGTAAATCCACACCACCTTTACTCCAAGGATTGCAACGGGCAATTCGCCAGGCAGTTTTTGGAATTCCTTTTATAAGACCTTTTTTTTGAATGATTTTGTAACCGTATTCGCTACAAGTTGGGTAAAACCTACAATATCCGTACGGATGCTGAGATTTAAAAACTCCATGATCTGGAGATAGTGTTTTTTGATAAAGTTTTATTGCCCACAAAAATGGAATGCGTGGCATATAAAGTATTTTTTTGATTATTTTTTTCATATAAAAAGTATTTTCACTTTTGTTTAAAATGACAAAAGACTCTACACATCATCTCAAACGAAACGAAACGAAGTGAAGTGGAACTTGAGGAATCTCGGGAAAGTATAACCAAAATTGTGAATGTTTTTTGTTTTGTAATACTTATCCCGAGATCCTTCGACTTCGCTCAGGATGACATATGGGTATTCTGTCATCCTCAGCTTGATTGATGACCCCCGTCTGCCGGCGGGCAGGCAGGGTTTGTATCATTGTCTATTTACCAAAGACTCCTGAATTCCTGGTCAAGTCAGGAATGACAGAAAAGTAAGGACTTTATGAACTTTTAATTTATTTAGTTTGCTATTTTATTAAATGTGCTTTAAACAAAAGTTTATTTATTACTTTTTCAATTTCAGCATAATCTTTTTCCAAAGTTTCTGGCTTTGCAATTAAAACCGCCATAAAACCTTTTTTTATTTTTTCTGATTTTATAAGTAGCCTTACAACTTCGCGCATTTTTCTTCTTACTCTGTTTCTTTTTACTGCACTTTTGTTTACTTTCAAGCCAACAGTAAAAGCAATTTTTAAATCGTCTTTTGAATATTTTTTTCTGGGATATTTTTCTGGATCAATTTTCCAAACTTTTAATGTCAAAAATTCTAAATTAAAATATCTACCTTCTTTAAAAAGTATTTCAAAATCTTTCATCTTCTTTAATCTATTTTCTTTTTGAAGCATATTTTTATTAAAATACAAAAATAAGATACAAACAAATTACAAACTTTAAATATCAAATTTTAAGAAATAAAGCTACAATCTAATTGTTATTTCATTATACCAAAAAAATCCAAAAGACCTGCCTCAAAACATGTTTTCTTTATTAAAAATTTATAAGTTTTAATAAAAACAATGTTTTGAGGCAGGTCTTACAATACGGTTTTTTCAAAAAAATTTAACGAGTTTTTCTAAGGCGTTTACCTTTTTTTTCATCACTTACAGATAATTTATCTCTTTTTTTATCTCTTCTTCTTTTCAAAAGATTTCTACCTGCTTTTGTTTTCATTCTTTTCATGAAACCATGTGCTCTCGCTCTTTTTCTTTTTTTGGGTTGATAGGTTCTTTTCGGCATATTAATATACTAAGTGGACTTACTGTCCAATAAAAAATTGTGCAACTGAATCACATTAGACTCAATGAAGCCATTATAAACAAATTATTTGATTTTGTCAACCATTACAGAGTTTTTTTACCGTTTGCGTTTTTTATAAAGACTTGTTAACATGTGGATAACCTGTGTATAATATACCCAAGTTATCCACACAATTTTATTTTTTGGCTAAATTAAGAACAATTTTTTGTTTATAAGTTATGTGCTACAATGAAATCAATTTATTATTACAAAGAATTATTACCAAATTAACCTTCTTCAAAAAATAATACTTTAGCAAAACCAACCATATAAAATAATTATGACAAATCACGAAATTTGGCAAGCCATACTAGCAGAATTTGAGCTCAAAATCTCAAAGGCTAATTTTATTACATGGTTTGGTGATACTGGAATTTCAAACTATGAAGCTGGTCAGATAGAAGTCTGCGTTCCAAATCAATTTACAAAAAGCTGGTTAGAAAAAAAATATCATTCTGAGCTTGTCAGACTTTTAGAAAAAGTAACTCAAAAACCTATTAGACGCGTTACTTACACAGTTAATAATATAAAAAAAATACAAAAAGAACCTATAGCAACAGAAGCTTTAAAGCGAAATGTTGCACCAAAACATCAAAGCCTGCCCAAAACTAAACCACAAACTTTCAATGTTCCGCCAGCACAAAAAAAGTTTACACCTAGTATGTTGCCAATAAGTGGGCACAGTTTTAGCTTAAACTCTAAATACTCTTTTGAATCTTTTATAATAGGAAAAAATAATGAACTTGCTCATGCCGCTGCAAACGCTGTGGCAAATCGTCCTGGTGAAGCATACAATCCTTTGTTTATTTATGGTGGAGTTGGATTAGGAAAAACCCACCTCCTTCAAGCAATAGCACACTCCATGCTTGCGACAAATCCAAATATGAATTTTTTATATGTAACATCTGAAAAATTTACAAATGATTTTGTCTCGGCTGTACAACAAAGGAGAATTACGAATTTTAAAGAAAAATATAGAAATGTAGACCTACTTTTAATAGACGACATTCAATTTATAGGCGGTAAAGAGCAAACTCAAGAAGAGTTTTTCCATACTTTTAACGAACTCCACCAAAACAGAAGGCAAGTAGTCCTCACAAGTGATAGACCACCAAAAGAAATTGCGTCTTTAGCAGACAGACTCAAAAGCCGTTTTGAATGGGGAATGATAGCAGATATTTCAGCCCCAGACTTAGAGACAAGAGTGGCTATTTTACAATCAAAATGTCTAGAAAAAAATTATTCACTAACAGACGAGGTGGTACAAATGGTAGCAGAGTCTGTACAAAGCAATATCCGTGAACTAGAAGGTGCATTAAACAAAATTATTGCATTTCACGAGTTAAAAAATATTTTTCCGACAATTGATAGTGTTAATTCAATTATATCCACATTTAAAAAAGTTAATGTAAAAACAAATCTTACACCAAGAAGACTTATTGACGCCGTTACTGAATTTTATAATATAAGCCCAACCGACATATTAAATAAAAGTAGAGCGAGACACATATCTTTCCCAAGACAAATAATAATGTATTTAATGCGAATTGAGTTGAGTATGTCCTATCCTGCAATAGGAAACGAGATGGGAGGAAGAGATCACACAACAGCAATGCATGCATACAAAAAAATTTACAAAAAAGTAGATATGGATGAAAAACTACAACAAGAAATAGAATTAATTAAACAAAGATTATATACTATAACTTAATTTGTAAAAAGTTTAATATTTATATTCATTTTATATACAAAAAGTGGATAAACTGTTGATAAAATATGTATAACATGTAGAATAAATTGTGGAGAGAAGATGAATAACCTGTGTACAAAAAGTAAGTTATCCACATACAAAATGTTATCAACAGTTTTATACACAAGTTGTTAATAGAAAATTAACAGCTTGATACACATTTCTAACAAACAAAAATTAGCTAAACCAAAACAAAAATAAGGGTTATCCACTTTGTCCACAGCCCTTATTACTACTACTTCTATTTATATTTATATATTAATAGAAAGGACAAAAATAAAATTCTAGAAACTCAAATTTTCAGATTTCAACTAATATTTTAAAATATGAAATTCACATGTACAAGAGAAAACCTATTAAGCGTATTACACCAAGTAAGCGGAATAGCAAATAAACATACAAATTTACCAATACTAAATAATGTATTGATTCAGGTAGGTGGCTCTAAAGTTGAACTTGTGAGTACAAATTTGGAAATTGCAATAAAAACAAACCTAAGAGCTAAAATAGAAAACGAAGGAAGTTTTACAGTTCCAGCAAAAACATTGACTGATTTTATAAATCTTTTACCAGAAGAACAAATTCATATTTCTTTAGAAGAAAATGAACTTATCGTAAAATGTGGAAGTTCCAAAACAAAAATAAAAGGTGTAGAAGCAGATGACTATCCCGTTATTCCAGAAATAGAAGAAAAAAATGGATATGTACTTTCGGCAGAAGGTTTTAAAGATTCGTTGGCAAAAGTTGTTGTAGCTGTGGCAAAAAATGAAATAAGACAAGAATTATCTGGAGTTTATTTTGGATTTTTCAATCCAAGTTTTAAAGGTCTAACTTTGGCTGGAACAGATTCATACAGATTGGCTGAAAAGAAAATAGAAATTTCGCAAGGAGACGAAAGTTTTGAATGTATTGTTCCTTCAAAAAGTGTTCAAGAATTGGTTCGATTGATAGGTACTTTAAAAGGTGAGCAAGCTGAAAATAATGTGCGTTTGTGGGTAAGTGAAAACCAGATTTCTGTAAGATTTGCGAATTTTGAAATGTCTTCTAGGCTTGTGGGTGGTAAGTATCCAGATTATACACAGATTATCCCCAAGGAATTTAAAACTGGTGCGACTGTTTCAAACGGATCTTTGGTAAAAAAGATAAAAGCTGCAAGTTTATTTACAACTTTGGGAGTAAACGCAGTGAATTTTAAAATTGGCGACGGAGAAATGACTGTTTCTTCTACAAGTACACAAACCGGAGAACACTCTTCTAGTTTAGATGCAAAAGTTGTTGGTGATGGAAATGAAATTTTATTGAATCATAGATATGTTTTGGACGGATTGCAACAAATCTCTGGAAGTGAAGTTATTTTAAATATAAATACTAGCGATACACCTTGTTTGCTCAAACCAAAAAATGACAATAGTTATATTTATATTGTGATGCCTATTAGGCAATAAAAACAAACAAAAAAGAGCTTTTAAAAGCTCTTTTTTGTTTAAATGAAATATTTAATTGTAGATTTCCATTTTTACACGCTTTACACCAAACTCAATAGCTTCGGCGCGTGTAGGTAACCATATATCCATACGACCGTAAGTATACCTCTTGTTCATACGGTCACGAACTACAAATACTTTGTCACCAAAGATCTCTGGCATACGAACCTCTGTATTAAACATAAATCCGTTGCCAGCAATAGAGTTGTAATCGCTGTATTCATCGTAATAAGTACACAAGTCAAAGTTGTTTGCGGTGTGACATGGTGTGCTGTCTGTTTGATCGACAGTACTAGAATAAGCAGTAATAACCACCCACATAGTTTTAATAGCTTCTCTGTCGTTGCTTTTAGGAAGTTTTTGTGCTATAGTTTCATTCTTCTGAAGTGTAAAAGTAATAGGGTCTGTAATCATAAAATTAGATTCAGCTCTTACTACCTGTGGGTAGTTATTACTTACTATCAAACTAGAAGCAATAATAAAAACCAGTGTTCCGTTGAAGAAATTTCTGTATTTAATTGTTTTAATAAAATTTTTCATATATTTAGACTTATTGCTTTTAAGAGCAGTCTATTTAAAAAGCCTGACTTATAGTCAGACTTAATTCTTGTTATTTTAACCTTATTAGTGTAGCATAAATAGTAAGTTTTGTCAAGTATATTGAGTAAAAAATTTTATTTTTATATAATTTTAAATTTCGCTAATTTTAGCAAAAATATGCCAATTCCTCCTCTTAAAAACCGTTCTTACGGATACATACAAAATAGCCGAAAAAAGATTAAAAAAGGACTAAAAAAGTCCAAGTCTTGGGTTTGGGTTGTTTTTATCCCTTTAGTGATGTTTACTAAGTTTTTTTCTGCGCCATTCAAGGTAAAAAAATATTATTCTAGACTTCCAGAGTATAAACGCCGTGAATTTAGAAAGAAGATTGGACTAACATTGCTAACAGTCTTTGTTTTTTGTTTTTTTCTTGGGACTATTTTAATAGCTTGGGCAAACAAAGATTTGCCAGATCCAGATAAGATTACAGATAGAAATGTGGATCAAAGTACAAAAATTTATGATAGAACAGGCGAACATTTGCTTTATGAGATTTTTGCAGACAAAAAGAGAACAATTGTAGAATTGGAAGATATTCCACAAGATTTAATAAATGGTGCAATTGCCACAGAAGATACAAAATTTTATGAACATTATGGAGTTCGTCCTCTGAGTATTTTGCGTGCTGTGGTGATGGGGGTATTTACCGAGAGAAGAATTGCTGGAACATCTACTTTGACTCAGCAATTGGTAAAAAATGCAATTTTGACCAACGAGAGGACTTATACTAGAAAACTGAAAGAAATAATATTATCTCTTCGTTTGGAGCAGAAATATAGTAAAGATCAGATTTTAAAAATTTATTTCAATGAAATTCCTTATGGCTCTACAAACTACGGTGTAGAGTCAGCTTCTCAGGCTTATTTTGGAAAACATGTAACAGATTTAACTTTGGCAGAATCTGCGACTTTGGCCGGTATACCAAAAGCTCCTTCGTCTTATTTGAATAATACAGAAATGCTTAAAACACGCCGTAATTTTGTATTGCAGAGAATGTTCGACGAGGGTTATATTTCTGAAGAAGAAAAGAATTCTGCTCAAGAGGAAGAATTGCTTATGGAAGTTCGTTATAGTGACATAAAATCACCTCATTTTGTACTTTATGTGAAGCAAAAGCTAGTAGAAAAATATGGGGAACAACTTGTGGACACGGGTGGTTTGAGGGTTTTAACAACACTCGACTGGGAAAAGCAAATGATTGCTGAGAATGTTGTAAATGATATCGGGACAAGAGTTTTGGCAGAAGCCGATGCGGACAATACTTCGCTTGTAGTGATGGATCCAAAAACTGGTCAAATTTTGGCGATGATTGGTTCCAAAGATTTTAATAATGACGATATCGATGGAAAATTTAATGTAGCTACACTTGGAAAGCGTCAGCCTGGTTCGTCGTTTAAGCCTATTATTTATGCCGCAGCTTTTGAGATGGGCTATACTCCAGAGACAATTATTTTTGATGTACTTACAAATTTTGCCGTGAGTGGTAGATCTTATATGCCTAGAAATTATGACTTGCAAGAACGCGGACCTGTGACTATGCGTCAGGCTTTGCAGGGCTCATTAAATATTCCAGCGGTAAAGACTTTATATTTGGTTGGTGCAAAAAAGGGTGTTGAGTTTGCAGAGCGTCTAGGATATACGACTCTTTCTTCTGGAGATTTTGGACTTAGTTTGGTTTTAGGAGGGGGGGAGGTAAAATTGTTGGAACATGTTTCTGCTTATTCTGTATTTGCAAATGGTGGAACTAAAGTAGAATCTGTCTCAATTTTGAAAGTAATAGATAATAGAGGAGAGATTTTAGAAGAGTGGAAAAGAAAGCGACCACAAAGAGTTTTAGAAACCTGGGTGACCAATACAATTTCTAGTGTTTTAAGTGATAATTATGCTCGCGCTTATGCGTTTGGATTGAATAGTATTTTGAATATTCCTGGGAGGCAGGTGGCAGCAAAGACAGGAACGACAAATGGCTATGTTGATGCTTGGACAATTGGGTATACACCAAGTTTGGTTGCAGGAGTTTGGGCTGGAAATACAGACAATACTCCAATGAAAAGAGGTTATGGCGGAAGTCGTGTTGCTGGTCCAATTTGGAATGCATTTATGAGTCAAGCTTTGGAAGGATCTCCTTTGGAATATTTCCCTGGAGCGCCAGCAAATACTGCTACAAAACCTATTTTAAGAGGGTCTAAAGGTGGGAGTGTGACACTGATGATAAACAGGGCAACAGGTAGAATTGCAACAAGCTCAACGCCAGTAGATAATATAATTGAGCGAACTTATATTCCACCGCATTCTATTTTGCATTATCTGGTAAAAAGTAATCCACGTGGGCAGGGCCCAACAAATCCAGCAAATGATTATCAATATAATATTTGGGAAGCATCGATTAAAGATTGGATAAAAAGAAAACAAGAAGCAAATCCAGATTGGGAGGTGAGTTTTGAAGATCCTCCAGCAGATTTTGATTCAGATGAATCACTTGGAATGGCACCAACAATTGAAGTGATTTTTCCTTCGACAAGCTCAACTTTGGGCTCTAGACAGATTGATACAGATATTCGTTTTAGCTCGCCAAGAGGAATTGCAAAAGTGACATATCAACTAAACGGAAATTATGTTGGAGTGATAAAAACTCATCCGTTCAATTTGAATTATTATGCTACCGATTTGCAAGACGGTTCACATACTTTGACAATTACAGCAGAAGACGATTTGGGAAATAGACGAATTGAAGAGATAACTTTTGAATTGATAGCTGGGGTTGAACCACCGAGCGTCACTTGGGTTGGAAATAATATTATTATTAATAAAAATGATTTTCCTTATACTTTCTTTTTGACACCATTTAAAATTGATCAAATTGAATCTGTTATAATCCAAGAAGATGTAGATGGAATAAGAACTGTTTTGGAAGAAATAACAGATTTTTCCAATTTGTTCGATGGGAAAATTACTTTTACTTTAAGTAAGATTTTGGCAAAAGGAGACCATGTGTTTATAGCAGAGGTAAAACTCAAAAAAGGAATTCCTGGGAAGGGAGACTTAATAAATGTGAAGATTGGGAAATGATGGATCGCTTACGCTTGATGAATCATTCCGCTTGCGCTCCATTTGGTGAATCGCTAGGCTTCGCCTGCTTGATAAATCACTCACTTCGTTCGTTTAGATTAGAATAAAAAAGAAAAAGTAAAAATAAACACGTCATCCTGAGCGGAATGCAGCAAAGCGGAATGAAGTCGAACGGATCTCGAAATAAAATCATAAGACTTTAAATATTCATAATTTGGATAATACTTTCACGAGATATTTCGACTCCGTTTCACTCCGCTCAATATGACGTACGGATTTTTTTGTCATTCTCAGCTTGACTGGGAATCCAGGGTTTGAATCACAGTTCTGGTTTGTAGACCTTGGATTTTTAATTAAGTTGAGGATGATAGAGGAAAGTGTAGTAAATTGAGTGTAAAAACAAAAAAGAACTTTTTAAAAAGTTCTTTTTTGTTTGTAAAATCACTGCTTTTAGCTTGACAAAACCCTTTTTTTGTGCTATACTTATCGAAGTTCCTTACAATCCCAGTCTAACCCAGTCTAAACTTAAATAGGCATGAAAATGCCTAAACACGGAGAAGAACATGTCTGAAGACATCAATGTTGTTTATGTTTCTAGTGAAGAGCAAGCAGAAGAGATGTGGAGAAAAGCAGAAGAAAATAAGAAAAAAATGGAGTGGAAAAGAACAGTGAAATTGATGTGGCGTTTTGCCATGATTTCAACGGTCATCACTCTTGTGGTTTTGAGCATCTTTCAGTATTTTGCTGAAAGCAATTTGGTGGTTGATTATGTTTATTATGAGTATAGTATTCATGGAGTATTGCTAAAATTGGTTCCAAGTCTATTTATTGAAACTTTCCAAAGTAGATGGTGGGATCTACTTTTTGTTCCAATTTGTGTTTTTATTTTGGTATTAACTTATAGAATAGTATTTGAACACAAACAGAACGAGCCTGTATTTGCAATTTTGGGATTTGGATTTTTGTGTTCAATTGCTTATGGTGTTTGGTTTGGAATGGTTTATGGACTTTTACTTTGTGTAGGTTTTGTACTTTTCGCAATAATGGGTGAAATTATTGTGTTTACTTTGGTTGGTTTGAAAAAACTAATAAAAGCTACAGTGAGGATTGTAGTTAGTTTCCAGAAGAAATACATTACCTTTGCCAAGTTACATAGATGGCTTCTAGCAAAATGAAAATAAGCTAAAAAGCCAAAAGCCTCGGACTAAACATCCAAGGCTTTTTTTATTTTTGTATATTTTTTCTTTCAAGCGAAGCGATAGATCAAACGAACGAAGTTACACGATCTTGGAGGTACGGGCGGGAATCGAACCCACGAGTAGAGGTTTTGCAGACCCCTGCCTTACCACTTGGCTACCGTACCATTGGAGAAAAAGCAGATTAACGATTAAGCAGACTAGGCAGACTAAGTAAAAAAGTCAAAAGTCTATAAAGTCGAAAGTCACAAATTAATCACGTCATCCTGAGCGATAGCCGAAGGATCTCGTTTTTAATTCATTAGTACACTTACTCAACACAAATATAACATATTTTTAATATCTTTTCAAGGGTTAATATATTTTTTCCTTTTGTGATACTGTCTCGAGATCCTTCGACTTCATTCCGCTTTGCTCCATTTCGCTCAGGATGACGTTTTTTATTCACGTCATATTGAGCGGAACGGAGTGGAGCCGAAGGATCTCGTGTTTGTTTTACTATTTTTTGTTCTTATTATTCTTTCACGAGATCCTTCAGCTTCGCTTAGGATGACGTTTTTTATTCACGTCATATTGAGCGGAACGAAGTAGAGCCGAAATATCTCGTATTTGTTTCACTATTTAATGTTTTTGTTATTCTGTCTCGAGATCCCTCAAGCTCGGCTTCGCTTCGTTCGGGATGACGTGAGAGAAAAGTAGATTGAGCAGATTAAGTAAGGAATGAGTTTACACACGAATCTGTATCATCTATCATTATATCCTTCTTGTCATCCTCAGCTTGGGGATCGGTTGATTTCTGGTTAAGCTAGAAATGATAAACAGTAGTAAAAAGATTATGTCTTGAAACTGTTTGTAAAAGTGATACAATACAGTCTATGACTAATAAAAAAGAAAAATTTGTAATTATAGATGGGAATGCGATAATCCACAGAGCTTATCACGCGCTTCCTCCGTTTACTACCAAAGCTGGCGTGCAGGTGAACGCTGTGTATGGTTTTGCTTCTATGCTTTTGAAGGTTTTGGATACTATAAAACCAGAATATTTGGCTGTGAGTTTTGATGTTGCAAAAAAGACTTTTCGAGATGATCTGTACAAAGAATATAAGGTAAAGCGGGTAAAGACAGACCAAGAATTATATGATCAAATTCCACTTGTGCACGAAGTTGTGAAGGCTTTTGATATTCCAATTTATCAAAAAGCAGGTTTTGAGGCTGATGATGTGATAGGAACAATTGCAAAAGATTTAAGTAAAAAGTGGGATGGGCAGGTTATAATCTCAAGTGGCGATAAAGATTTATTGCAGTTGGTAGATGAAAATATCCATGTATATTTGATCCGCAAAGGAATAACAGATGTGGTAATGTTCGATGAAAAGGCTGTAAAAGAAAAATTTGGTTTTGCACCAGAAATGATGGTTGATTTTAAATCTTTAAAAGGCGATCCATCTGATAATATTCCAGGAGTAAAAGGAATTGGAGATAAAGGCGCAAATGAACTGCTTTCTAAAATTGGGAATTTGGAGAAAATTTATGAGCAAATAGATAGTTTGGAAGAAAAAGGAATAAAACCGCGAACTGTAAAACTGCTAAAAGCAGACAAGGAAATGGCTTTTTTGAGTAAAAAATTGGCAACAATTGTGACAGATGTAAAAGGTCTAAATTTCAAAGTAAAAGATGCCGAGACACAAACAATAGATTTGGAAGAAGTTGTGGCTTTGTTCAATGGTTTTGGATTTAATAGTTTGGTAAAACGCGCTTCTGCGATGTTTGGCGACGAGGAAAAAGATCTTCCAACAAAATCTACCGAAAAAGAAAAAAGAGAAATTGTAAAAGTTTCAGTAGAAGATGTAGAAAAAATAGTTTCAAAATTAAAAAAAGAAAAAGAATTTTTTTGTAAAGAAATTTTAGGAAATGAAGATGTTTTAGGAAATAAATTGATAGGATTTGCGTGTGGAATTAAAAATGAAAATTATTTTTTCGATTTTCGTGCTTTTGAAAATGATCAAAAGAAAACTTTTTATTCTTTGTTTTCTGGGGATAATTTGCTTTTTGGGCATAATCTAAAACAACTTACAAAAATTTTGTTAGTAAATAGAATTGAAATTAAAAACAAACTTTTTGATTTGATGATTGCTTCGTATTTAACAAATTCTAGCACCCGTGCTCACGATTTGAAAAGTATTGTTGCAAGAGAACTTGGAAAAGAAATAAAAGAAAATGTTCAAACGAGTTTGTTTGATGATGGTACAGAAGTCGTACATGAGGGGGTTGAATATTTTTTCAGACTTTACGAAGAATATCATAAATTTTTGAAAGAACAGAAAAATGATGATTTGTTTCATAAAATTGAAATGCCGTTGATAAAAGTTTTGGCGCAAATAGAACTAAATGGAATATTTGTTGATAAAGAAAAATTAAATAAATTGGCAAAACAAATAAACGCAAAATTGGAAAAAACAACTGAAAAAATACATAAATTGGCAGGAAAAGATTTTAATATTGCCTCGTCTGTTCAGCTTCGCGATATTTTGTTCAAAGATTTGGCTTTGTCAACCGCTGGAATTAAAAAAGGTAAAACTGGCTACTCCACTGCTTCTAGCGAATTGAATAAATTGCGAAGTTTTCACAACATAATTCCACTTATAGAGGAGTTTCGTGAATTGTCAAAATTGAAAAATACTTATGTAGATGCTTTGCCAAAAATTATAAATAAAAATACAAATAGAATTCATACAGATTTTAATCAAGCCGTGACAACAACCGGTAGACTTTCTAGCTCAAAACCAAATTTGCAGAATATTCCTACGCGTTCGGAAATTGGCAGAGAAATTCGTACGGCTTTTAGCACACCGAGTGGTTTTGAACTGGTTTCAGCCGACTATTCGCAGATTGAGCTTAGAATTGTGGCTTCGCTTGCAAAAGATAAAAAGATGTTGGAGATTTTTAACGAAGGAAAAGACATTCACACAGCAACTGCGGCAGCGATAAACGGTGTGTCAGAAGATGAGGTTACAAAAACAATGCGAAGTCGTGCCAAAGAGGTAAATTTTGGTGTTTTGTATGGAATGGGTTCATATGGTTTGGCGAGCAGAACAGGAATTTCCAACGAACAAGCAAAAGAATTTATAAAAAAATATTTTGAGGAATTTGAAGGTGTCAAAAAATATATAGACGAAACTTTGGATTCTGCAAAAAAACTTGGATATGTTGAAACTTTTTTTGGAAGACGCAGATATATTCCAGAATTGAGAGCATCAAATTTTCAGGTGAGAAACTCTGGTGAGCGAATGGCAGTAAATATGCCAATTCAGGGAACAGCAGCTGATATGCTCAAACTTGCGATGATAGAAATTGACAAAAGATTAAAGAAAAATTTTAAACTTGAAGATGTAAAAATAGTTTTGCAAGTTCACGACGAATTGATTTTTGAGGTAAAAAGCAGTTTGGTAAACAAAGTGACAAAAGTTGTAGAAGAGGTAATGCAAACTGTGCAACATTTTGATCACAGCACAAAAATGTTGGCACCACTCGAAATTCATACGTGCCATGCCAAAAATTGGGGTGAATTAAAATAAAAAAAGGCTAAAGTTTTAATTTAATTATTTATATTTTAATAATACTAAACTGAGATATTTCGACTCCACTTCGTTCCGCTCAATATGACGTGTGTTAAATTTTCGACTCCGTTTCACTCCGCTCCATATGACGTGCGTTGGGTTTTCTGTCATTCTCAGCTCGACTGGGAATCTAGGAGTCTACAAACCAGAATTATTTTTATATAAAAATACACAAACTGTAATAATTATATTGTGATACAAACTCTGGATCCCTAATCGAGTTTAGGATGACAGAGTAGAAAGTTCGTAAAGTCTATAAAGTAAAAAGTTAAATACGTCATCCTGAGCGAAGCCGAAGGATCTCGCCACAGAACAATTAAAATATAAATAAGAAATAAAAAAACCGTCTCGAAGTATCGAGACGGTTTTGGTTTCTAGTTTTTTATCCGTAGTCCAAACATGGAGCTGACTTTTCCTGTTTCCAAGATGCCGTACATTACCGGCGAACTCCAGACCGTGATATGGCTACCAAAATTGAATTCGAGAAGTGGTCCAAAACCATTAAACCTTCTTAAAACCCATCCGTATCTAAGTATGTTTTCTGGAGAATATGTCAAGAATTTTAAAATGTAAAAGAAGTTTCCTTTTGAGTCTTCACTCAAATCCATTTCACCTACAGCCGAAAAAGAATAGTACTTTTCTCTCCAACTAGTAAATAAAGCAGTTCTAAAATTATTTTCACCTGTCACGCCTATTCCTGCGCCGGCAGACAATTCGTTGGCGGAGATTGTTAGTCCTCCATAAACTTGCGAAAAATTTTCACTAACAGAAGCAAATATAAATATGTTGTCGACCTCGGCATACCCGAGTGTGTTTATACTGGCCACATTATTTTGAACTGAAACTTCAGTTTCCAAACTAACATAGCCCTGCCCAAAAATTGGAAAACAAAACAAAGTTAAAATTGAGAACACGAATATTGCTGAAAAGAACTTTCTCATTGCCTACTCCTTTGATTTGAGGTCGTAATATTTAAACATAAAAAACAAAGTTTGTCAATTCCCTGTCTTATCCAAGCGAAGCGATTTATCAAATCCAGCGAAGCGAAAATGATTTATCAAGTATAACGATTCATCAAACTAAGTGATTCATCTTTTGTTTACTTGTCAATAGCAAGGTATTAAACTAGAATAAGTACATATGATAATTTTTATTTACGGCAAAGACACTTTTCGCAGTAGAAAATATTTGAATCAAATGATAAAAGGTTTCAAGGAGAAGCGTGATTTAGAAGGGTTCAATACTGTAAAAATAGATTGCGAGAAGACAAAAGAAATTGGGTTTATTTGGAACGAGGTTTTGACCGTTCCTTTTTTGGCGGAGAAAAAGATGATTGTGCTGGAAAATTTTTTTGCTGCAAATCAAGACAAACTCTTTGAATTATTTGCAGAACACCTAAAAAAAGGTTTTTTTGATAAAGAAAGTAAAAATGTTGTAGTGATTTGGGACGGCTTAGACACTGTAAAAAAGAAGGTTGCGAAGAATCTTATGTCTTTGCTAGTCAAACAGCCCTACACGCGCAAATTTGACGTCCTGAAGTCAAATGAGTTGGGAGGTTGGATAGCAAAAGAAGCTCAAAGCAGAGGTGGTGCTATAAATTGGAGTGCTTCAAACAAACTTGCAAAAAATTCCATAGATATGTGGCAAGCTAGTTCCCTACTCGACCAACTTTTGGATTACAAAGATGGTGAAGAGATCACAGACAAAGATGTAGATTTGTTTGTTGCAGAGAAGGCGGATGATAATATTTTCAATTTAATAGATAGTATTTTAAATAAAAATAGTAAAAATGCTTATGCAATGATTCGCCAACAATACAAAAAAGGCGAAAATACGCTTTATATTTTTGCTATGCTTTTGCGTCAATGTAGGATCTTGTTAGAAATCAAAGATTTTGTAGAAAGAAATGGACAAGTAAACAGCAAATCTCTTGCCGTCACTTTGAAGATGCATCCGTATGTGGCACAAAAATCTTTATCAACTGCGAATAATTATTCGCTAGATACTTTAAAAAATTTCTACTCAGAACTTTTGGATTTTGATATAAAAATAAAAACCGGCCAAGTTGACCAGTCTTTACTTTTAGATGTTTTAGTTGGAAAATTTGCAGAAGGATAAATCGCTGATGCTTGCTTAATTCTTTTGGGTTAGAACAAGAAAAGACATAGCACAGACAATATAAGACATGGCACAGACAATATAAGACAAAATATAAAAAGAACACTCTTCTTTTTCTTACTTAGTTTGCTATCTCATAACGTCATCCTGAGCGAAGTCGAAGGATCTCGATTCAGGATCATTAGAACATAAAATATTCAAAGTTCTAATGATACTTTCCCGAGATATTTCGACTTCGTTTCACTCCGCTCAGGATGACGTATATTAAGTCACGTCATTTCGACTCCGCTTCCTGCCGGCAGGCAGGGATCTCGTAGAAATATCACTAAAATATAAATAATTAAAAAAATGCCAATTCCCTTTTTTATTTAAACAAAAAAACCTTGATTATTACATCGAGGTTTTTTAAAACAATATTTCTTTACTTTGCGACCTTAACTTTTGACATTTTTCTCATCAATCTTGCTACTTTTCTTCCAGCAGTATTTTTGCTGATTACATTTAGTTTTGCAGCTTTATCCAATTTCTTTTGAGCTTTCACAACTAATGCTGTTAGATCTTTTGATCCAGCTAAAATAGCTTTATCTACATTTTTCACAGCTTCTTTGTAAGCTATTTTTACTTTTTTGTTTCTGAGAGCTCTTTTAATTGATTGTCTTAGTGCCTTTTTGGCATTATCTTTATTTGGCATAATTTTCTTGAAGTTTATTAAACACAGGCATTATAAATGAATTGTTCTATTTTGTCAAGGATTTTGTCTTATAAACTAAGGAGTAAAAAATAATAAAACAAACACGAGATATTTCGACTCCACTTCGTTCCGCTCAATATGACGTGAGCTTTTATTTTTAACTCCACGAGGTGAAGCTCAATATGACGTGAATAAAAAACGTCATTCCGAACGGAGCAAAGCACAAAATACTCACATGTCGTCCTAAACAAAACATAAAACATACACACGTCATCCTGAGCGAAGTCGAAGGATCTCGAAACAATATCACAAAAACCAAAAAATATCAATATAAAATTTGGCTAAAATAAGCCAAATAGAGTTAAAAAGACTTGACAAAAGAGCCAAAAAGTGGTATAGTTATATATCAATTAAATGATTGATAAGCCGAAATAAGTACCTTTAAGTTTAAAACAAAAGAACATTGAATATTTATAGTTCTGGTGATAAAGCTTCGAGATACTGTGCCTGTTGGCTGGTTTGTTTCGACTCCACTATATTCAGCTTAATATGATGTGAATAAAACCACGTCATCCTGAGCGACAGCCGAAGGATCTCGGGACAACATCACCTTTCCATCACGCCATCCTGAGCGAAGTCGAAGCCGTGCCTGCCGGCAGGCTGGGATCTCGTGAAAATATCACTAAAACACAAAAAACATCATTTATTGAGAATAATTTATAAATTCTAAGAAAAATACAAGAATTTATGAATTATCTTCATTAAAATGAAGAAGCAAATTACAAAAAAACAGTAAACCTTTATAAAAAGAAAGAAACCGGAAAAAGCTAATTCCCCTAGGGAAAAGACAAAAATGGAGGCAAAAGACTTGACAAAAGAGTCAAAGAATGGTATACTGATTTATCAATTAAATGATTTATTATGAATTAAATAGTTGATAAACAAAATTTTAAAACTTATCTACATTTGGAAGGAGAGAGCCAAAAGTAGAATCATACTGATAAAAGCCGTATAAAGGCAATAAAACACTCTCTCCACCAAGAGAGTGTTTTATTTTTACAGACTTGGGTGTTACATACTTGGGAGCAATATATTAATGGCGCCAAGGCAAACAGTTAGCACCTAAATCTGTCGAAATATTCGACAAAAGAACATTTAAATTGTGATTACGCGTATTGCCCAAGTAAAAGGAGAGAGATTTTTGGGCGATCCGAGTACACATTCTTGTACTCAAGGAATAGACAATTTTAGTATATTTCTTGTATATGTTCTAGAGGTAGATCCGTTATACAATTGCTTTTAGTTAGAATTTAATAAAATTTAAGCGAAAACAATTTTTTATTAATAAGCTTTAGCTTTAGCTAAGATATTTAAGAAAAAATAGTTTGGAGCTAAATTTTATAAATTATGGGCTAAAATAAATTGTATAGCGGTTCTACAGATAGAATGGATGTAGAAAATGTAGACAACATTGTCGCAAGACGGTTTTGACTCGTTCGTGACATTCCTATCTTGAACCACAAGAACAAGATAGTATCAAGTGCATCCCCTCTTAACTTCGGTTGAGGGTGGGACAGTTGATACTAATATCAACAGAACATTAAAAAAGAGATTAAAAAGTCTATTCTGTCATTCTCGGCTCGATCGGGAATCCAGAAACGGTGATTCAAACCTTGGATCCCCAGTCAAGCTGAAGATGACAGGAAAACTCACGTCATCCTGAGCGAAACGAAGTGAAGTCGAATGGATCTCGTGAAAATATCACAATAATATCATTAATTAACCTATTAATTCATAATAAATAAGTATGATTTTTCCAACAGAGCTTATTTCATTCTTTTAAATAAGAAGAAAGAAACTTTATTAAATTGAAGTTTCGCGGAGAACGATTTTAATTTATCCTTCTCCACTCAATTGAGCCCTTGAATAGTTCAAGAGTTCAACAGAGTTTAATATCAGATTTTTTGCAATAAATGAAAAAAATCTTGCGATATTTCTATATATAGAAGTATTACAAGAGTTTTTTCTTAAAAAAGAGAAAAAATTCTAAAGTTCCTTTAAGAAACGGAAATTCCGGCTTGCCAAGCTAGAACGAATACAATCTTAGATCGATCACTATTATAAAAATAGTTGATTGGATTGTATTTGAAATAGATCTACTAATGTTTCTATTACAAGCCTATGAGTCAGTGATGACAATATTAGAGTGTAATAGGTAAAAATATTAGAATAAATTTCCAAAACAAAAACGGTCCCAACTTAGTTGGGAGCCTCGGGTGGCACTGAGGTTGAAAAATGGAGGCCAAAATGGCCAGCAAAAACATCGTCGCTTCTTCTTCTTCTTCTTTTTCCTTTTCCTTCTCCTCCCTCAGTTTTGAGGGGGTTGATGTTTCGTTCGAGCAGTTGGGAGGGCTGCTCGTTGGAAAAGTAGATGAGAAGATCGTCCAAAGGTGGACGATCTTCACCGAGGAGGATGTGGTCGCAGCCCGCGCAAAGCGCGCGGCGGCCAAAAAAAAGTTCGAGATGATGAAGGTAAAGGCCAAAAAGGCCAAGGCCGACAAGGCATACGCCAAGGCCCGCGCCAAGCGGACCCGCAACGGCGGGGCATTTGGAAAACGCTGGTAAAGCGTTTTCAACCCTAATCACATTGAAGGGTAAAATAAATGTGTAGGTGAAGACTGCCGAATCAGTCTAATAGCACATCCCCCAATTCACTTTGCACAAAGTAGAATTGGGGGACTTTTTTGAGAGTTTAACCCTAAAAAGTTGAGTTCTCAACAGAGTATAGAGATTCCTACATTTTACCAATGTGGGACGGTTAATACCTTGAAAGGATTGTTTCCTAGATGAAACAGTTTGGTATCAATTGACATACTTTCAAACACTTTTACCTTTTTAAGCCTGTGAGTCGCAAAAGACAATAGCAGAATAAAAAGGAAATATAAAAGTGTACACAAAATCTCTAAAAATTTAACCCGTCATTTTGTATGTGCCCGCTCGGTATATACAAAACGTTTCGAGCAACGCCTTGGAATGAAAAAATGACACCCGCCAATGGTAAGGTGGGAAACTTCCTGAGGAGGAAGATTAAGATGAGCAACGACAATAATTTCGTCGCAGCCACCTCCACCTCCACCGTAATGGTGGGAACCCACAACGGCGTGTTTCACGCCGATGACGTATTCTCCATAGCCAGCCTTCGGCTGGCTCTCGGAGAAATAAAAATAATCAGGACCCGTAACCCGGAGGTCTTGATGGAGTGTGATATCCGGGTTGATGTCGGGGGAAAGGACTTCCCAGACAATGGTGATTTCGATCACCATCAAAGGGGAGGTGCGGGATTCCGTGAAAACGGAATTCCTTACGCATCGTTCGGGTTAATTTGGAAGTCTTTTGGACTCCAAATTAGCCAAGGCGACAAGGGGGTCGCCGACCTCGTAGAGAGGAATCTCGTAATGCCAGTTGATGCTGGAGATTGCGGGCACACTTTTTATGAGGTGAATGGAGGTGGTGTCCTGCCAAACACCATCTCCAACATGATCTCAAGTTTAAACCCTTCCTGGCAGGAGGAGGGTTTAAACTTCGACGCTTGCTTCAAGCAGGCGGTCGAAATGGCGGAGGTTCTCCTCCGTCGAGAGATCGTGAAAGCCCAGGGCGAGGTCCTCGCCCGGAAGGTGGTCCGTGAGGCCATCTCTGGTGCCGAGGACTCCCGACTCGTAGTCCTCGACCGCTTCTGCCCATGGCAGGAGGTGGTCGTGACCGAGTCGGACGCACTCTTCGTTCTTTTTCCGGCTCCGACCGGAGATTGGCGAATCCAGTGTGTACCCCCCACTTTGGGGAGCTTTGGAAAGCGCAAGCCGCTACCCGAGGCCTGGGCCGGAAAGCGAGGGGAGGAACTCGCCAAGATGACAGGGGTGGTAGATGCCATCTTTGTTCATATTGGTTTGTTCATCGGTGGGGCGCAATCCCGTGAGGGAATCTTGCGTCTCGCCGAGCTCGCCCTCGCCGCCGAATAGTTGCATTCCCGCGACAAACCTTTTTTCACTCAAGGGGTAGTGAAAAAAGGGTAAACCAACCCCAACCTTGTGACTGGAATAAGTCTAAAAATCCAGCTCGCGATTCTATGCAACGCATGAACATAGATATAGCCCGCCCAGCCGAATAAATGGGCAATAAAGATTCGCATTGAATCTTTGGGGAGTGGTTCGATTGAACAATCGACCACTCCCCTACAACATTGAGTTTTTAACCAAAAGGTTGAAGGTTCAATAGAGTATATATTATTATTTAAAATCAAATATAGAAAATACACACGCCATCCTGAGCGAAGTCGAAGGATCTCGCGAAAGTATCACAAAAACATAAAATAGTGAAACAAACACGAGATATTTCGACTCCACTCCGTTCCGCTCAATATGACGTATATTTTATTTTGTCATTCCCGGCTTGATCGGGAATCCAGAGTATTCAAAATAGAATTATTTTATATAAAAATACATAAACTGTAATAATTATATTAATATAAAAACCTTGGATTCCCTCAGTCAAGCTGAGGACGACAGAAGAAAAAAATAAATTTAAAAACTTAATTTCCGCCTTGATAATTTATCGAGGCTGATGAGAGTTCGTCAAATAAAAAAGTTCGAGCAACCCGGCTCGTTTGTCTGTATTACTAGGCTTTAAAAAAAGTAATAGCGTGCAGAAAGTCAGTTGAATCTGGCCAGGCAGGGTGGGAATTTCCGGGCATTGTGCTCGGAAAAATGTTGTCGCAAGACGCATTACCACTGCTTGAGGAGAAGAGATGAGAAAAGAGGAGAAACTCCCAATCTTGCCCTTTGAGGGTGAGATTGTCTCTGCCGTGCGCGACCACAATGTGGTTGTGATCACGGCAAAGACCGGGGCTGGGAAATCCACCCAGGTAGTTCGTTTCCTAGCGGAAGCGGGGTACCGGGTGGTATGCACCCAGCCTCGAAGATTGGCAACACGCACCGTAGCGGCGCGTGTTGCCAAAGAGATAGGCGTCCGCCTCGGCGGACGCGTTGGTTACCGCACGGGAGTTGATCGTGCGGACTCGGCTGCAACCGAGATACTTTTCTGCACGGACGGGTTGCAGCTCGTTCGTGAGCTTTCCGGCTCAGGCGTTGGAGAGCGGACAGTTCTCGTCCTCGACGAGGTCCACGAATGGAATACCAACATGGAAGTGTTGGTGGCGTGGACTCGTAAGAGGATTGAGGACGGGGATGACCTTCGGGTCGTCCTGATGTCCGCGACGCTAGACGCCGAGAGATTGGCATCCTACTTTGGTGGGGTGCCGGTCATCTCCGTACCGGGCCGACTTTTCCCGGTCGAGAAACGCAACGCTCCGGCGTACGCGCTTCTTGACGAGGTAGAAAAGTTGGCTGGAGCGGGACGCAACGTTCTCGTATTCCAACCTGGCAAAAAGGAGATCGCCGAGACAGTATCGGCACTCCAAGCCAAGTTGGGAGCGAGCGCAATAGTGCGCCCGCTCCACGGAGGACTCGAGTATTCGGAGCAACAACTTTGCTTCGAACCCGCGCCGACTGGCAAGGTGAAGGTGGTGGTTTCCACGAATGTCGCACAGACATCCGTGACCATTCCCGACATCGACGCCGTTGTCGACTCAGGACTCGAGCGTCGGATTGAGCTGGTGGATGGAATTGAGGGTTTGTACCTCAAAGATACCAGCCAAGCCGACTGTACCCAGCGCGCGGGGCGTGCTGGGCGGACGAAGGCTGGAGTTTATATTCTTTGCTCGGCGACGAGTATTGAGGATAGACTCGCCTTCCCGAAAGCGGAGATTCTCCGCTCGCGTCTCGACCAGACGGTTCTTCGTTTGGCGGTGCAAGGTTTTGATGCTACGGCATTGAAATTCTTCCACCAGCCAGATGAAACTGTGCTGGCCGAGGCAAAGCGCGCACTCGTGGCGCTTGGTGCGATGTCGTCCGACGGCGAAGTCACAAAGACTGGTCGGCGGATGGCAAAGTTTTCGGTAAGTGTAGGGTTCGCCCGTATGCTTATCGAAGCCGAGCGGCTCGGAGTTGTCGAGCAGGTTGCGACTATTGCAGCTTGTCTCGAAGTTGGTGACATCCGTGCCCGTGATGGGAAATGGAAGTCGTTGACGCAGGAGAACCAATCCGACCTTCTGGCTGTGCTAGACGTTTTCAACGTCGGCAAAGCAATGAAGGGAGGACACGGCAGGTCCAAAGTGAATTGCTTGCGTGACGCAGGTATTTTTACTAAAGACTTTTTCCGAGCGGATGAGATTCGCCGGAAACTCCTAAGCTCCACGAGAAGGTCGCTTCATTCTAACTCTAAGTCGTTCGCGACAAAAGAGTTGGAAAAGAAAGCGATCCTTCGCGCATGCGTCGCCGGGATGGTAGACCACTTGTACCAAAAAGAGTACAGTGGCTACAAGAACGGCGACGGGTGGGCTCGCCAGCTCGATAATAAGAGTGTGGTGAGTTCTGGAGCCGACTGGATCGTTGGTATTCCGTTTGATATTTCTGGCAAAGGTAGGCGTGGTTCTTACACGCTTCGTCTTGTCGGAATGGCAACGGAAGTCGATCCAAATTGGCTTTGCGAAGTGGCGCCCCACCTCGCAGAAAAGAAGACAGGCCTCTTGCCTACTTTCTGCCAAGAAAAAGATACTGTGGTTTCAACCACAAAAATCTTCTTCAATGGCACAGAAGTTGGTGAGCAAACGGTTGATCACTGTGATCATCCAGACTCGGCTGAGATCTTCGCAGGATTTCTCGCGAACAATTCACATGTTTCTCCTGCTCTCGAGCAGAATCAGAAACAAGTGAATCGTGCACGCGAGCTCAATGTTCGGGCTGGTGAGGAAGTCTTTGAGGTTCAAGACCTTGAAGAATTTTACCTCGCTCAACTCGACGGAGCAAAGTGCGCGCGCGAGATCAAAAATCCGGGAGCAATTTTGCTTCCGGCTCTCGACGAGGAGCTTGTTGAATTGGTTTTGGGTGAAAATCCAGACACAATCAACCTTTTCGGAAGTGATCTTGTGGTGAAGTATCGTGACTATAATAATAGTTTTGATATTCCTCAAGTGAAACTTACCGATGAGATGGTGAAGGCGAATAGCTGGATCCAATTGTCGGACGAGGGTGTTCGCCTTCCTGGCGGTCGTCTGTTGGAAGTTGTTGCTAGTTTCGGCTATTATGCAACTTTCAAGGAAACTGATGTGCCTACGCTCAAGAAAAAGATGTGCGAATATCTTAATGTTGATCAGTGGCATGAGTTTTTGGGTGGCAACAAAAAGCCAGAAGTTAAGTTTCCTGAACTATTGGATGAAGACTCTTCAATTCCTTTTGTGACCTCTGTTTACGGACAGTGTGTTGTGACAGGAGAAGATCTCTTTATTTATAGTACTCTTATTTGGAGTTCCAGTTATGGAATCTTCGAGAATAAGAGAGTTAAGGATCTCAACGAGGCGAAGGAGGTTTTCCAAAATTCTGTTCTTCAGCTCGCAGAGTTGAAGATTCAGAATCGTGGGAAATTTGAAGCTAAAAAGCTTCAAGAAACACTCGGAAAACTTATTGGCCGTAAAGGTTGGTATGATTTGAAAGAGTGTGACTCCAAAAAACAGGCTGGAGATAGAAGGTATTGCTATCTATCATCTTCGGTCGAAGAGCTTTCCAAATGGATTGCTGAAACTAAAGTGATTATCACTGAAGTTGAGGTGCTGTTTGAAAAGTTGGAAGCGGATCTGGAGCTTGAACAAGAGGTAATTGCTGTAATCCTTCGGGAGAATGGCGATAATCTTGATCAGGCGCGTCAGATTCGTGCGTTTGCCGACAAAGTTGTTGAGATTTTGGGTAGCAAAGAAAAAGCTACACAAATCTTTAACGGCGAACTGAACGCTCCTTATGGACGCGCTCGCCGGCAAGACGCAATCGCTGACAAAGTATCCAATTTAGATTGGTGTTGTCAGGGAGACGAATTCTTTTCTTTGGGTCGCGCCAGAGACTTGGATTTGTGGTTGCAGTTGGCTATTACTTATCTTGACTCGACAACTGTCGTGAAGAGTAAAAGTAATGGAAAAAAGAAAGTTGCAAAAGTTAATAAGCCAGCGCAACAAACTTCCAAAGGCAATCGAAGTCTGAATGATCTTCAGGCGATGTTCAATAATCATTGAGCGCAAAAAAAGATCAACCCTTCCTCACAACGGGATTCGTGAGAAAAAGGAGGTAGTTCATATCCCAACTGGTTCGTTTAACCAGCTTGTTGCACAACAAGGAATAAATAGCACAGAAACATTCCTCCAATTTTACACACAGTAAAATTGGAGGACTTCATTGAGTTTTTAACCAAAAGGTTGAGTTCTCAACAAAGTATATATTATTATTTAAAATCAAATATAAAAAATACACACGCCATCCTGAGCGAAGTCGAAGGATCTCGCGAAAGTATCACAAAAACAAAAAATAGTGAAACAAACACGAGATATTTCGACTCCGTTTCACTACGCTCAATATGACGTGAACAAAAAATATTTTGCTCTGTTCAGTAAAAACTCTATCATTTATATTTTCAAATCGGCCAGTAATTCAGCATTTTTTGTTGGAGAGATCGCGCGCAAATAGCGTTACAAATTGTTCTTAATTGAACTCTCTCTCTCTCCTTGTAAAGCAGTTTTCGCAAGATCATGCTGGTCGATTTGAGGATATAAAAACACTTCGTATTTTTGCGAAGTATTTTTATAAAATAATAGAATTTGTTATACTATTTTATAATTAATACAAAAATATGAATGAAGAAATACAAACAGAAATAAATCAATCGTACAACAATCCAAAAAATATTTGGATTTTAGTTTTGTCTATTTTACTTACAGCTTTAATTGTAGGAATTGGAATGTATTTTTTGCAACAACTTAGTACAAAAAATACAGAAAAAGCTTTTCAAACACAAATTCAAGAACTACAAACGCAAATAAAAGAATTGAATAAAAATAAAGAAGATGTTGGTGTTATTCCAGAAGTAGCTGAAACATCAAAAACACTAAATGTAATAAAAAAAGATGTGCTAGAGACGAAGTATTTGGCTATTAATACAAGTAATTGGAAAGTTTACACAAATGATAGTTATGGATTTTCTTTTTCTTATCCAGAGGGTTTTGCAATAGTAAAAGATGCTGTAAAAGTAATATATTCTGGAAATTCAAGTGCAAAAAATTGGTATCAAATTACACTTATTGATATTTCTGGAACGGAAAATACCTATTTTAATATAGATATAAATCCAGACGGATATGGACCATTTTTCTATGATAAAACTTATGATTTGTCAATGAATTCTACTGGAAAGATTGTTGTAAATTCAATAGAAAAAATTCTTGTAAATGAGCAAAATACAGATGGAAAAATCCAAATTGGAAGTAATGTTGTAAAAGATTTTAATAGTCAGGAATATATGTTTAGATTTGGATTTGATGAAGGCGGAAAAGATATGGAGCCAATACTCAAAGGCATATTAAATTCACTTTTGTTTACAAAATAAACAATTACACAAAATAAAAAAACGATAGTCATTTAAACTATCGTTTTTTTTATATTAATTCTATATTATTATTCTCGAGCTAATCAGGAATTTGGAGTTAAAAACACCTTTCTCTTCTGTCATTTTTGTAGACCCTGGATTTTTAGTCGAGCTGAGGATGACAACAATAACTTACGTCATATTGAACAAAATAAAAAAAATTGAAATATCTCGTGTTTGTTTTACTAATCATCAACCTGTACTCCATCTAACTGTGGTACATCGTCTAACATTTTTTCGGCGCCAGTTATTTTCATTACATCTTTATCTATTTTCCCAAATTCTTTGTAACTTCTATTGTAAAAATTTACAGAAGTTTGCATATGCCCTCCCAATTTTCGCATTTGATCCTCGTAAGTTACGAGATGTTTTCTCAACTTTTCTACATTTTTTCTTATTTCTTTTGCACTTTCTTCTATTTTCAGTGCGCGCATTCCTTGCATTATGGTTTGCAAATAAGCATAAAAGTTTGTTGGCGACACTATTATCACATGTTTTTTATTGAAAGCATATTCAATCAAATCGTGAGTATCCACAGCTCCAACTGTACTAATTAGTAAATCGTAATAAATTCCTTCGGACGGAATAAACATCAAAGCAAAATCCATAGTGTCTTCAGACGGTTTAATATATTTTGCAGTTTCATCGATTCTATTTTTCAAATCTTGTTTAAGTTGCTTCTCCCATTGAAGTTTACGCGTTGGATCTTTCTCCACAACTAGTCTATTATAGTTTTCTAGGCTAAATTTGGAGTCTACCGGTACAATCTTGTTGTTTGGCAAAAAAATCGCAGCATCAACAATATTTCCATCTTTAAATTTATACTGCATTTTATATGAATTTGGAGGTAAAACATTTTTTAAGGTTGTTTCCAAGAAATATTCGCCCAGTATCCCCCTTTGTTTTGGGTTTTTTAGAATATTTTCCAAGCTTTGGAGTTGTTGTGCAAACCCAACCACTTGCTTATTTGTCTCGTCCAGTTTTGTGAGCCTCTCGGAAACCTCGCCAATTATCTTTGAACTTTGCCCAAATTGTAGTTGAATTGTGTTGTGAAGGTGTTTTTGTGAATCGCTTATAGATTTGTTCGACTCACCTATTTTTGTGTCTAAAGTTCTATTTAGTTCCTGTATTTGATTTTGAAGCATTGAGAAGACTTGTTCGTTGTTTCCACCACTTTTTTTTGTTTGTTTATGTAGAATTATTGCTAAACCTACACAAATAATTAGTAAGACAACGAAACCAACAGTTAGTAAAACTTCCATAGTTAGTGTAATATTTATATTTAAGACTTGAATTTATAAGAGAATTATAGTATAAAATAATGGTGTGAGCAAGAAAAAAAAGAATGCCTGCCGGTAGGTAGGGATCTTTAGATAGTATCACTAGAACAATAAATATTTAGAATTTTATCTATCCTCTCGTAGTTCAATGGATAGAACGAGGCACTCCTAATGCCTAGATGTAGGTTCGATTCCTGCCGAGAGGACAAATGTCCAAAATAATTAAAATTTGGTTGTGGACAAAAAAGCTCCTTAAAATTATCTGTTTAAAAATGTTATACACAGTATTTTTATAGATATACACAGTTTATACACAAGTTATAAACAGTTTTTTAATTTAGATCTAAAGTAGAAATAAACTTTAAAAAAGTTTAATAAAATAAAAAAAGACATCTGTAGCAGTTCGCTGGTTTATTTTTGTTATACAAGACAAAAATAAAACTTATCCACACCTTATCCACACTTTTAAAATAGGTATTTAATCTAAATAAAGCTAAAAAATAAGTTTATAATTGATTAAATTAAGTGTTTAGTTTTCTGGTTTTTTATAAAAAAATACTTATTTCTATAGATTTGGTAAAAACAAAAATAAAACTTATCCACAGTTTATCCATACCTTATCCACAGTTTTTATTCTTATTTTAGCTAAGAATTTCAATTAATACCTATCACTTATAAAAAGTTTTTATTTTTTGAAAGTAGGCAAGAATGTTTATAAATTCTAGTTTATCTTTGGGCTAAAACATAAAGCAAAAGTAATAGAAAGTAGTTAGGAATATTTTTCAAAAAAAACTAGAATAAGACAAATAAAAATGTCGTACAATGAACAGGGAGGCTAAAATGGGAAGCAGAAAAAAAGAAAAGACAGTAAAAAATGAAGAGGGAAAGCTTGGTATAGACTTTAAAACTTTGGTAGATATCCTTAAGGACTACAAAAAAATAAAGATAAAGGATTTAAAAATATACACACTTATTTGTTTGAAAACAACTAATTCTAGTTATAAAATTGCATTAATAGATCCTAAGACTGGTGTTTGCGTTATTTGTGGAACTAACAAAGAGTTTTTTTCAAAACCAGTACGATGTAGAATAGAAGGTGCTGTGTCAATTTCCGGATCTTCTTCACTTTATTCTGGTGTAATTATAGAGGGATTTTGTGTAGAAATTGTTATTTACAGTTTGAACAAGCGGCTTTGGTTGTCCAGTGTCGAGAGAATGCAGGTTCAGCCAGATTCTAAGATGGCAAAAGAGATAATAAAAGAGAGTTATAAAAACATACACTAAGTAAACCCGCAAATACTTGCGGGTTTTTTACTTACAATAATATACACCGAGGATTGTCTTAATATAATAATAATTCTTAAAAAAATACGCTGGGATTCCATCCTAAAAATGATTTATTTTTTAAAAATAATGTATAAAAATTATATATATCTTTTTTGTTATTATTAACCGTATTTTTTTGTTATTACTGCGCTAATCGAGAATCCAGAGTCTAAACCTTAAATCCCTTTTGTCATTCCCGACCCCGATCGGGAATGATAAGCAAAGGAAAATTAGAAAGTTCGTAAGGCTTAAAATCTTTATCGCCTTTATTATTCTTAGTTTGACCAGGAATTCAGGAGTTTTTAGTCTTAATACTTTATCTACTATCCTTAACCTTAGTAAAAAATAATAAATAGTAATATAATTTTTTAGATCCTAAATCAGGCTGAGGATCACAAAAAAAGTACTAAAAATGATAAATAGAAAAAATGTTGGGGACAGTAAAAAGGACGGCGATGAAGATAGTAGACAAAAAAATACTAATAATGGCGGAAAAATATAAAAAATAAGGAGTAGAAAATTTGTATATCCAAAATAATGAGTATTTTATCAGATTAAAGCATTGTTTAGCGATAATTTTGTATTGTTGATAACATGTTAATAACTTTTATTTTTTCTAAGACTAATTTTTAGTCTTCGCACAAAAAACGCTTAGTTTAGTTGTTTTAAAGGCTTTAGAAACTTTTTTATTTCTATAAAGTTATCCACATAAACTGTTAACTATTTTAAAAAATAAAAAGTTAGTTTCATACGAAACTGTTGAAGATAAAAAAGCCGTCAAAGCCCATTATATTCCCTTTTAACGCCTGTTTCTCTATTTTTTGATTGACCAAACTGTTTTGGTAATAAGTAAGTTAGACAAACGATTAAGTAGGTTTAAGAAGAAGAGTGTAAAATATTCAGAGTTCTTTTTTATTTCACAAAATCCTTCAAGCTTTGTTTTCTTTTCTTTTGCTCAGTATAACCGGATTAAAAACTATAACATCTTGAGCAATAGCCGAAGCTCTGTCTGTAGGAAGGTTGGTATTCTACCCAGGATATGGTATGTGTTGGGTTTAACTTTGTGGAAAAATTACACTAGCTTAAATAAAATGGAGTAAAGCGGAATGAAGTCGAAAGATTCTACAATTTATATCACCAAAATAAAAAAACACAAGAATTCTGTTATTTTGAATAAAGTTAGATTCGTCCGCTGGCAGACTGGAATTCTTTAAACATTTCAAAAATGTAGAACATACTAATTAAAATATCTAAGCCATTTCTTATCCGTACTCTCGGATTCGAAATGACAGAAAAAAATGGAGACTAACTATTTATATTTTGGTTATACTGCACAGCGATCGTTCAACTTTGTTTCCTGCCTGCTGGCATTACACTCAATATAATGTGAATAAAAATACTTTATTTTAGTATAATAGAAAAAAGTCTATGATTTATTTATTTCAAAGGGAAGAAACTTTTTATTCATATTAATACATTTAGGTTTATTTTGGTGTGGTGTTAATGATTACAAAAATATTCTAAAATTTTATTTTGAAAAATATTTAAGGACTTACTCTAAAAATAATTTATTTTAAAGCAGAAGCTTGGTCGTACAATATTTATGTATAATGAGAAGGGAAAAAGGAGGATTTGCCTAGAAAGACAAAATCCTCTTTGGGTAAAATCTCTTGATTTAACGCACTATGAATACGTTGGGTTTTTTGGGATTAATTACGACCTCTTGATCATGGCTTGTTTCTTCTGGCTGGTAATTGATATCAAGTTCATTGCCAGATATTTCTATGGCGATTGTTAGACCTGTTCTTCGATCTTTGACGACAATAGCACCTTCTTTACTGAAAGGCGAGTAAGCTTCCAGAGTAGAAGTCAGAAGTTGTTGAGACATTTTATACCTTGTGGTGTAATCTCTTTCGAGATTGGTTGAGTGAACTTTTTAGTATTACTACAAAAAAGCACTTTTGTCAATCCGTTAATTCAATTTATCTACTTATTTTGGCTATTTTTCTATCATATTATCTGCATAATGTCTTAATGTTTTTTCTTTTGTTATTTTTAATTTGATTGGGGATCCAAGGTTTAAATAATAGTATAATTTATTATAGTTTATATATTTTTATATAAACACAATTTTAGTTTATATACTCTGAATTCCCGATCTAGGTCGGGAATGACAAAGGAAGTTTAGGGTTTGTATTACCAGAATTATGAATATTTTACATTCTTGTGATACTGTCCCGAGATCCTTCGACTTCGCTCAGGATGACGTTATGGAAAGGTGATATATTCCCAAGATCCTTCGGCTTCGTTTAGGATAATATATAAGATTTTTATAATCCTTATCTTGATGGGGTTTCTTTTATTCATATTAATACATCAAAGCTTGCTTCGATATTGCAATAATTATTACAAAAATATTCTAAAATTCTATTTTGGGAATTATTTATTTAATCCATAATATTAAATACAAAAAAATACCCTGGGTCTTGATATGGGGATGATTTATTGAAATATCCTTAATTCAATTTATATACTTATTTGGGCTATTTTTTGCTTTTTGTATTTATGTTATAATGAAAAAGTTAATATTAAATATCATTTCTATTGATATTATTAAATTTTGACTACAACTTCAAGAAAAAAGTTAACTTATAAATATATCAGTAAAATTTTTCTTTTTGTCTTGCTCAAAATTTAACAATATCACCAACGAAAGCATATTTAATAACAATCTTTCAAACGGTATGAATATTAAAAAGTTTCAAATAAACATTTTAGCGGTTGCGCTATTATTTGTATGGGCTTCGCCTGTAAATACTGCTATGACTGGCGGTAATTTTGAGGTTTATGCTGATGCTTTCAATGTAGTCTCCACTGTTTCTAGTACTGGTGGAGTGTTCACACTTTACGACACTATGGGAGAGTTTGGGGTGACAACTTCAACAGGAAATACTTTTACACTAAAGTCTGGTTTTCAAGCTCAAGATAAAGGAGTATTAGCTTTTACACAAAGTTCAAACTCAATTGATTTGGGTTCTCTTACAAAAACAGCTGTAGTTAGTGCAGAAGTTGATTTAACAGTGACTACTGACTCTAAAAATGGTTATTCTATTTCTATGACAGAAGATGGAGACCTTAGATCTGGAGTAAATATTATAAACGATGTTTTGGATAGTCAGGTGACAGCAAATTTTGAAGAATATGGTGTCGCAGTAAGTGGGGCTGGATTTTTGTTTAATGACGATCAAGCGATTGTAAACGGATTGGCTATTGTCTCTGTAAACGGTGGTGCCGTGAGAAGTCAATCGACAGTTACATTTAAAGCTGCTGTAATTCAAGAAACACCGGTTGGTGACTATTCTCACGATGTTACATTTACTTTGACTGTAAATCCATGATTTTGTTTAATTTAAGTAGAAAAATTAAATTATTGACGATTGCTTTTTTGGTAATAAGTTCTTTTTTTGTATTGAGTACTCCAGATGTATTTGCTTTTAGTGTTTCGCCGTTGAAACAGACTAATATAGTAAAACCTGGAGAAGAGGTAGAATTTTTTGTTGATATTATAAATGATTCAGATGAAAAATCATCTTTTATAAAAGAAGTAGATGGTTTTATAATAGATTCAGAGACAGGAATTGCTAAATTTGGTCAATTTTCAGACGCACAAAACTGGGTAAACACAGAATCTTCAAAATTGGTACTTAAGGCTGGAGAAAAAGGTAAAATAAGGTTTTTGTTTACTATTCCAGAATCGGCACAGCCTGGAGCATATTATCTTGGGCTTTTTGCAAAAAAGGTAAACAGTGGTGGGCAAGTAGCGCTTTCATCTAGGATTGGTTCACTTTTGTTTTTGTATGTAGAAGGCGAGGTAAGTGAAGATTTGGTGCGAACTACATTTAGTGTTAGTAAAAAATTATTTTTTACACCAGAATTTGAGTTTGCGTTGGGTTTGCAAAACAAAGGAACAATTCATGTTAGTCCGCGTGGGCAGGTAGTTTTAAAAAATATTTTTGGAAAAGAGGTTGGTAAAGTTTATATAAATTTGGATCAACGCAAGGTTTTACCAAGAGGTGTTTGGCATGAAGTTTTAAAAATAGAAGATGTTGGTATTGGTGCGATAGGGCCGTTAAGAGTCGAGCTTACTGTGGTATATGGTCTTACACAAAACCAAATTCATGATGTAGAAAGTTTTTGGTATATTCCTTTGTGGCTTATTTATGTAATGACTGGGGTTTTGACCAGTTTTATTTTGGTGTTTACTATTGGAGGGCGTATTGTTAAGCGTTTTCGTAAGTGATATATAATTTCGTTTGATGAATTATTTCGCTTGGATTAGTATAAAAAAGAGAAAAATAGTGAAACAAACACGAGATATTTCGACTCCACTTCGTTCCGCTCAATATGACGTGAATAAAAAATATATTATCCCCCGAACGGAGCGAAGCATAACATTCATGTCATCCTGAGCGAAGTCGAAGGATCTCGAGATAAAAACACTAGAACGCAAAATATTCAAAGTTCTAATGATACAACATCGAGATATTTCGACTCCGTTTCACTCCGCTCAATATGACGTGAGCTTTGATTTTCGACTCCACTACACTTTGTTCCGTCTTGTTCGGGATGGTGTGTATGGTCTTCTGTCATTTCTCAGTAAAGCGAGAAATCCTTTAAACATTTTAAAAATATCAATTTAATAAATAACAAAATATGATTAAATTTTTTAAAAAATTAGTTCTTACTTTTTTTATATTTTTGTTTACCTTTGTTTTTTCTGGATTTTCTGTTGTTTTGGCAGACACAGAAACAGGGGTTGTTTCTGTAAATGCAAATTATGCTGGTGGCGAAGAGGATACTGTTGTTATTCCAGATCCGCCAGATCCTCCTGTAGATACTGCTTCGCCAATTATTTCTTCGGTTTCCGTTTCTGCGTTGGATATTTTTGCTACTGTTTCGTGGAGTGCTACTGATGATGTGGGAGTATTGTATTGTGATTTTGAGTATGGGTTATCTTCAAGTTATGGAACTACAGCTTCTGCGACTGGTGTTGGTGGAAATTATTCTTCAAATTTAACTTCTTTATTACCCGGTACACTTTATTTTTTCAAAATTACTTGTGCAGATCTGGCTGGTAATTCTAGTGTTTCAACAGATATTTTTTCAACAAGAGAAAATGAGCCACCAGTAATTTCTAGTGTAAGCGTGGTGTCTGATTTAACAACAGCAGATGTAAGTTGGTCAGCAGTGGATAATGTTTTGGTGGATTCGTGTAGTTTTGGTTACGATCTGGATGATTCGCTAGAGCCGTTCGATCTTTCAGCCAGTGCTTTCAATGTTGGTGGGCAATATTATGAATCTTCTTTTGGAAATTTACTTCCAAATACAAGGTATTATTACAAAATTTCTTGTATTGACCCTTCGGGAAATACGGTTTCGCATATAAGTTCTTTTGAAACACTTTCAGATACTACGCCACCACCTGATATTTCCAATTTTTCTGCGGTTGGGGCAGATAGACAGATCCAGTTAAATTGGGATTATACAGTTTCTTTGAGTGATTTTGATTACTTTATGGTTCGTCGTGGGCTTTCGCCTGTTTCAAATATAACTCAAGGAGTAGAGATAATGAGGATTTCAAATCCAAATAGTGTGAGTTTATTGAATACAGGACGAACTAATTTGACAGAATATTTTTATACAATTTTTGTTTTTGATACATCTGGAAATTATAGTGCAGGTGTGTCGGCTTCCGCTATTCCTCATTTGGATAGTGAAGTAAATTTTTGTACAGATAGTTTGGACAATGATTTGGACGGTACTACCGACTGCGCTGATATAGATTGTGCACTTGAGCCTGTTTGTATTTCTGGAGTTGAGATTTGTACCGATGGAATAGACAATGATAACGACGGTTTTACAGATTGTGCAGATCTGGAATGTATTAGTGAACCATCTTGCGCGCTTGGAGTTGAGATCTGTACCGATGGAATAGACAATGATAATGATGGTGCGGTGGATTGCTCAGATTTGGATTGTTCGTCTAATAGTGCTTGTATTGCTTTGGGTCCAGCTTGTGATGATGGGTTAGACAATGATGGAGATGGTCTAGTAGATTTGCAAGATCCGGGTTGTGAAAATAAAAATGACACAGAAGAGTACAATCCGCCAGCAGACACGGTTGGGTCTGGAGAGCAATTACCACAGTCTAGTTTGTTTTTTTGGCTTTCGGAGAGAACAATAGATACAACTTTAATTGGAGGAGTGCTTAGTGCATTGTCTGGCGATCACACCACAATTGGAATATCAGAATCAGCTTTAGCTTTGAAAGATGTAGATAATATAGATTTGAAAGTTGCGGGAAATTCATATAATTTCAATTTTGATAGTTCAGACGGTTGGTATTATTCGGATTTTGTGACGCCACAAATTGGTGTGTATTCTGCGTATGTAGAAATTGAGTTTTCAGACGGCACTTTTGATTCTAGTAGTTTTGAATTAAACTCACTGCCTTATGGTGTGGTACGAGACAATATTTCTAGAGAAATTTTAATAGACGCAAGTGTTACATTGCTTGATATGGATACAGGGGAGCAGGTGTGGGCGTCATCAAACTATAGACAGGTAAATCCGCAGTCTACGAGTGCAGGAGGAGCATATGCATTTATAGTGCCTCCAGGTCAGTATAAAGTTGTGGCACAAAGAGATGGATATAGACCAAAAGAGACCTTGAGTTTTGTGGTTGCAAATAGAATTGTAAATAGAAACTTAACTTTAATTAAAAAGCCAAAGCCTTTGATAGATGTTATAGATCCAGACGCTCCAGTTTTGGAAAATATAAAAAATGTTGCAGAAAATTTGAATGATAAATTTATAGAACAAAGTAGGGTGTTGTCAGAATTTTTTGGCGAAGCAGTTCTGAAAGTGGAGCAGTTAGCAGATGATCCAGAGATAGAAGTTTTAACTAAAACTATTGTGGCTCCAAGTGTAATTGGTGTTTCTGCTGCAGCTGTCATTCCATCTTTGTGGACTACTGCAATACCACTATTTAGATTTATATTTTTCCAGCCAGTACTTTTGTTTTGGAGGAGGAAGAGGAAAAAGTGGGGGGTTGTTTACAATGCACTTACAAAGCTTCCTGTTGACTTAGCGACTGTGCGCTTGCTCGATGCAAAGACAAACAAAATTATTCAATCTAGAGTGACAGACAGAGAAGGTAGGTTTTTGTTTATTGCGGATCCTGGAGAATACTTAATGCAAATTTCAAAAAGCGGTTTCAAATTTCCATCTAGTTTGTTAAAAGGAAAAAAAGAAGATGGAGAATTTTTTGATGTTTATCACGGTGAGTCAATAAAAGTGACAGAAGAAGATACTGTAATTACACCAAGCATACCAATTGAATTTTCAGGTAAAAAAGAACATATTCCTTGGAAAATTGTTTGGCGTGGGCGTTTGGTATTTTTGCAGCACGCTATTTCTTTGCTTGGTGTTTTAGGTACGGCTTTGGCATTATATATAACACCAGAATGGTATATTGGAGTATTTTTGGTAATTCAAATAGGCTTATATGTTGGATTTAATAGATTTATAAAACCAAAAGAGCCAACTGGTTGGGGGATTGTATCCGAGAAATCAAATAAAAAACCTATTGGAAAAGCTGTGGCTCGTTTGTTTTCAAAGAAATTTAATAAACTTATTGAAACAAGAATTACAGACACAAAAGGACGCTATGCATTTTTGGTTGGTCCAAGTGATTATTATGTGACTTTTGAAAAGGTTGGATTTAAAAACACAAAAACAGAAGATATTTTGAGCGCTGAAATTAAAAAAGAAGGATTTATTGGTAAAAATGTTGTTTTAGAATCTGGTGCAAATAAAGCTATTCACTCGGCACAAAAAGTAGATGAGCATGGAAATCCAAAAGAAGGTTTTGTGAAGTTTGAAGCAGCTCAAAAACCAATGGAAAAGAAGGATAAATGGGCAGAAAAAATGAAGAAAAAAGGAGAGAAATTGCACAAAAAAAGTGAAAAAGTTATTGAAAAAGGAAGTGTAGAAAAAAGATTAGAAAAAAAGAAAATTAAAATGGAAAATAAAGAAAATAAATGGGTGCAAAAAATGAAGAAAAAAGGAGAAAAATTGCATAAAAAAAGTGACGATGTTTTGAGACGGGAGTAGTGAAATAGACACGAGATATTTCGACTCCACTTCGTTCCGCTCAATATGACGTAAATAAAAATATGTCATCCTGAGCGAAGCCGAAGGATCTCGCGAAAGTATCACCAAAACATAAAATAGTGAAACAAACACGAGATATTTCGACTCCACTTCGTTCCGCTCAATATGACGTGAATAAAAAAACCCTCGTTAAAAACGAGGGTTTTTGAGTCTTAGTTGCAGGTGAGAATTCCAAATTCTCTGTAGTCAACTTTAAAAGAATGATGTTCGTGATCAAATGAAAAGCGTGTATTTGTAGTTGGTGCTCCTGCAAATCTGCTTGGGCAAGAGATCCAGCACTCGTATTTTTTTTGTTCCAAACTACATGTAGCTGGTAGACAACCTGTGTCATCGGCACAACATTCTTGAACATTTTCTACCCACGCAAGCTCATCGCAGTTATGTAGATTAACATCCAAAACTACATCAATATAAGGCTCTACATCTTCAGCGGTGTTGTTGTAAAGAGTAAACGGTGGAGATCCTTCGTCTCCGCAAGATACAAGAAAAGTAGGGAATGTGAAGATGGAAAGTAAGAGAATAAAACCTAGAAGCTTTTTCATTTTGAATTCCTCCTTTTTTTACACAAAACATCTGTGTAAAATATTGTAAATGAGCGGTATTTAAATTTTAGAACCTTTAATTTTATATGTCAAGTTTTTAAATTAAAAATAAAAATAATTATGAGATACGATACATATAGCATGAGACAGAAACTATTCACGTCATCCTGAGCGAAGCCGAAGGATCTCGGGGCAGCATCACCTTTCCATCACGTCATCCCCCGAACGGAGCGAAGCATAATATACAAAAAACACCAAAAAATATATTTTTCTAATTTTATTTTTATAGCTTATTCTACTATAAAAAAGCGTTTTTAAATAATATTTCCTAAGGAAGAAAAAAAGTATAAAACTTATCCACAGTTTGTGTGTGAAAAATCTTTCATTTTATGTTAAAATATAGTAAGAGTATAGCTAGAAAACTATTTTAGCTCAGTCAGCTATTTTACTGAGATAAAAAGTGTTTTTCTAGTATGTCATCCTGAGCGAAGCCGAAGGGTCTCGAGATAGAATTACAAGAATACAATATACTCTAAGTTTACAAATGTTTTTTATTAGTACGCAGAAAATAACCCAAAGAGGGTAGTCCTCGTCCGTGGAAGAGTTTTTCGCGGTTTAGCTTGTTGGGCCGAATTTATATATTTTCTGTGAATTGTGAAAAACATGCCACAAAGTAATTGGGTTGTAAAAACTAAACTCTTTAGATTGCCAAAAATGGCCTTTACACGGCTTGCTTTTGCTTTTCTAATTTCACTTTTTGTCTTAGGAGGCCTCCTCCTAACCAATACAGTAAAAACTGCAACTCCGCCAACTATCATTTCTTATCAAGGTAAACTTTTGGAAAGCGGTGCTTCTGTGACTACTACAAAATCAATGGCATTTTTGCTTTACGACGCATCTAGCGGAGGAAGTTTGCTTTATACTGCTGGTGGAACTTTGGCAAGTACTTCTACAGTTTCTATAACACCAAGCCAAGGTATTTTCTCTGTAGATTTGGGATCAGGAATTACAAATAGTATAGATTCTACGATTTTTAAAAATAATTCAACAATTTACTTGGAAGTTTGGGTAGATGGCACTGCACTTTCTCCTAGAAAACAAATCACAGCATCGCCTTTTGCAATGAACAGTAAATACCTTATGGGCTACGAGACCGCGACTGCTTCTAGCTCGGTTTACATTCCTCTCTCAGATTCAAACGGAAACTTAACTTTTTCTGGCGATCCTCAATCTAGCGGAGTGAGTGGTGGTTTGGTTTATATCAATCCTGCTTCTGCCGATGCAAATGAAACTTTGTTTGGAATAGCTTTAAACGGCGCAGAAAAATTCCGAGTAGACGAAGACGGAGATGGATTTCTCGCAGGAAGTATGGAGGTTGGAACTTCTACAAATTCAAATGTTTTATTGAAAGTGGTAAGTAACGACACTACAAGCTTGACAGTACAAGGTGAAACTTCTGGTGGAGCACATCTTAAAGTTCAAAATGGTAATAGTGTTGGATTTCAAATATCTCAAGCATCTAATTATGTTACTAATTATATTGGTGCGTTAAATCAAGCAGGTTCTCTTTATATTAAAAAAAGTACAAATTTAACAGGAATTAAATTATCTGCTGATAGTAATTCTTATATAAATCAGAACTTGTTTATTGGAACTACTGGCTCAGAAGCTATTACAACTTCAACATTTGCTTTGAGTGGAAATGATATGTATGTGGCTGATATGCTTGGAGTAGGAAACGCAGTATTTATTGAAAACGATTTATATATTGGAACTAGCACACTTCACTTGAATGGCGATGTGGACGGTGGAGTTATTTCAATGACTGGTGGAGCTCTTACAATAGATTCGGCAAGTACATTAAGTTTAAATACAACAAACAACCAAAATGTAGTAATTGGAACTGGAAATTTTGGAATTGGAACAAGTACACCAAACTACGCTCTTACTGTGAGCGGTACTACGTATATTAGTGGTTTATCCACTTTAGGTGGAAATTTGGCATTATCAGGAAACGACATCACAGGAGTAGATCAAATAATAGGAAATTCAACATATATTACAGTTGGAGATGCCGGAAGTTCTAGTCGTGCTTTTACCACAAATGATGATTTATTTGTAAGTGGTAGGCTAGAAGTAGATGGTAATTCGTTTTTTGATGGAAGGCTTTCAACTTCAGATTTATTTATGTTGGATGACGGAAATATAACTTTTGGTGGATCTAGTGATTCATTTTTGGACTGGAGCACAAATGAAGCAACAGCAGAAACTTTAATTTGGGCTTTGGGTACAAATTCACAATCAATAGTATTTACAAAAGTTGGAAATCAGACAAAAAGTTTTGACCATGGAAATCAGACAAACCCAACAATATTTATACATTCTGCCACAGATCCAGATTCAGATAATACTCAATGGTTAAGCTTAACGCACGACCAAACAAATGGAGTAATTTCAACAGGAGCTGGAGATATAAACTTAATGTCTGCAACAGGATTTGTGGGAATAAACACCACTACTCCTAGCTATGCACTAGATGTATCAGGAAAAGTAGCATTGGATGGAACAGTTGTTCTTTACCGCCCAACCGCAATGACAGGCTCATTGATAATAGGAGATGGAGGAACAAATTTGTCAAATACTACTGGAAATGAAGGATATTATAATACTTTTGTAGGACTTGGATCTGGAAGTGCAAATACAGCAGGTCTTGAAAATACCTTAATTGGTTATAATACTGCTAAGGCATTGACTATAGGAAATCAAAATGTGGTAATTGGTTTTGTTGCTCTTGCAGCTAATATAGGAGGAAGTGGTAATACAGTAATAGGACGAGCGTCTTTATATGCAAATGTAGCATCTAATAATACAGCTTTAGGTTGGGGTTCTGGTAGATATTTAACAAATGGTACATCAGCAAATATAAATGGAAATAATTCTCTTTATCTTGGTTATAACACAAAAGCACTCGCAGATGGTGGCACAAATGAAATAGTAATAGGATACGACGCAACAGGAAACGGAAGTAATTCCGTTACTTTGGGGAATGATAATATTACTGACACTTTCCTAAAGGGAAATGTAGGAATAGGAACAACTTCTACTTTAACTAATGAATTAAATGTTGAAGCTAGTGGTGGCGCTGCAATATCTATTGGTACAAAAGGGTCTGCTGGATCAACTGCTAGTCCATATGAACCAACACTTAATTTTCGTGGTTATAATAATGCTATAAAAGGGTCAATTCTCGTTCAAGATAGAAGTGCAAGTGTAAATGGTGGTTGGATGAAATTTAGCACAGCTGATAGTAGTGCTGTACTACAAGATAGAATGATAATTGATAATGCTGGTTATGTGGGTATTGGGACAAATATACCAAATCATCTTTTCACTATGGGTACTCCTGAAACACCAATTGGGACTACAGCACAAGCTGGTTTTTACAATGCTGGAAATAGTTTAATGATTTTCAGAGATACTACAAATGATGTTGAAGGGGGTTTTGGAACAAATGCAAGCGGGTCCAATGTTTTTATGGGAGCGGTTAGCAACCACAATTTGACTTTTAGGACAAATAATTCTCCAAAAATGACGATATTAGCTGCTGGTAATGTAGGTATTGGAACTTCTACACCGCAAAGTATATTGGATATACAGAGTACATCAGTAAATAAAACTAAAATAAATCTTGATGGTTCACAATATAATAGTTTAAACAATGTTGGTATTGAATACTTCTTAGCAAATTCAGTAGGTACACGCACTAAATATGGTTCAATCCTGATGCTAAATCAAGATATGACTGCTGGCGCTGAAAAAGGACGAATGCGGTTCTTTGTTTCAAATTCTGCGGATGGTGGTGGCAATGAGGCAATGACTATTCTTGGTAGCAATGTAGGAATAAACACAACAACACCTGGATATAAATTAACTGTAAGCGGAACAGCATATATCGCAAGTACTTTATCAATGGGGGGGAATATTTTGATGGCAGGAAATGACATCACAGGAGTAGATCAAATAATAGGAAATTTAAATAATGTGACAATTGGTGACGCTGGAACAGACAGTCATGATCTAACCACAAATGATGATTTGTTTGTAAGTGGAGCTTTTGAGGTTGACGGCTATTCATTTTTTGATAGTTCCGCTTCATTTACAGCAGGTGTGACATTGGGTGGTGTAATGTCGTTGGCAGGAAATGACATCACAGGAGTAGATCAAATAATAGGAAATTCAACTGTTATCACAATTGGTGATGCTGGGACTACTTCACACACATTAAATGCAAATGACGATTTATTTATAAGTGGAAAACTTGAGGTTGATGGGGCTGCTTATTTTGACTCAACAGCTGTTTTTGATGGTCTTACAACTATTGGTGCGAATGGAGATATTGTAATGTTGAATAACACAGAATTACAATTTGGTAATTCTCAAGATTCAAGATTAGATTGGTCGACAGGTCAAACTGTAGATACTATGATTTGGGGATTGGATGATGTGGCTAATTCAATTATTTTTACACAAACAGCAGATAGAGGATATGATTTTGCTCATTCAGCTCAAACAAACCCAACAGTATTCATTCACTCTGCAAATCAAAGTACATCTGAATGGTTAAGCCTCACCCACAATCAAACAGACGGAACTATCAGTACTGGAGCTGGAGATATAAACTTAATGTCTGCAACAGGATTTGTGGGAATAAACACAACAACAGCAAATTATAATTTGGAAGTAGATGGAAATGCTTATGTTTCTAGGACTATAAATATGGGGAATGAGCTTACTTTGAATGGAAAGAGTCTATTGATTGATGGGGATATGGAGACTGATGGGGTAGGTGCTTGGGCTGTAGGTTCAAATGCAATTCTTACAAAAGAAACAACAGACCCAGTCACAGGAGTTCAAAACTTAAGAATAGCTTACAATGGTACTAATCAACCTTCAGCTTTTCAAAGTATCGTTACGAGTGGTAAGAAATACAGGGTTAGAGGATGGGCGAGGGGTGATGGGACGTTCAAACCTAATATAGATTCTCCAAATGCAACTGCACAGTGGAATGGAACAACATCAACAACTTGGCAATACTTTGATATTACATTTGTTGCAGCAGGGGCAAGCATTTTTTTAGAGTCTGATTGTACCAGTGCAGGATATGTAGAATTTGACGATGTATCAGTATTCGAAGTAGAAAGTGAAGTAGCAAGTATCAACACAGGATATGGAGACTTAAACCTAAGACCTGCCACAGGATTTGTGGGAATAAATACAACAACACCTGGTTATGGTTTAACAGTAAGTGGAACTGCATATATAAGTGGCGCCTCTACTTTTGCTGGGCAGACTTTAACAAAAGGTAATGTTTTAAATCCTACAATAGTAAGTACTTTTCAACCTGGGGGTTTAAATGGAGATTTGGATGGAATATCTAAAGTAAGAATTTCTGGTAATTATGCTTATACTAGCGCTGGAGCGAAAGATCAGCTTGTAATAATAAATATTGCAGATCCAACAAGTCCAACCACAACAGCAATTTTTCAACCTGGAGGTTTAAATGGAGATTTGGATAATATATCAGATGTTGCTATTGCAAATAATTACGCTTATGCTCTTTCTTATGATAAAGATCAACTTGTAATAATAGATATAACAAATCCAGCAAGTCCAACCACAACAGCAATTTTTCAACCAGGAGGATTAAATGGGGATTTAAATGGAGCAAGAACGATTAAAATAGTAGGGAATTATGCATATATTGCAGCATTATTAGGAGGAAAAATGACAATAGTAGATATTTCAGATCCATATAATCCAACCTTGGTCTCTACATTTAATGCAAGTGGAACTTTAACAAATATGTTTGGTTTTGATGTGGTAGGAAATTATGCATATTTGACAACTTCTGTGAATGATAAAATGGTAATAGCAGATATTTCAGATCCATACAATCCTTCGCTTGTCTCAACTTATCAACCAAATGGAGTTGGTGGAGATTTGGATGGTACGCGTGATGTAAGAGTTGTAGGAAATTATGCATATCTTACAGCTTTTAGTAATAATAGTATTGCTGTAGTAGATGTTTCAAATCCAGAAAGTCCAACTACAATATCTATTTTTAAACCAGGAACAGCAGATTTATATGCACCTGAACATATAGAAATTTCAGGAAATTATGCTTATGTGTCAACTTATTCTAATGCTACACTAAAAATAATAGACATAACAGATAAATCAAATTTATCAATTGTTTCGTCTCTAAGTGTGTCTGGACCTGGTGGATTGGCATTAAAGGGAAATTATGTTTATCAGACTGCCACTTCAAATGATAGTTTATTAATAATAGACATCACAGGAGCAACAATCTCAAATACAGAGATAGGTACAGCACAAATTGACAATTTGCAGGTATTCAATTTCTCTCGTTTTGAGAATGGAGTAGACATCAAAGGAGGTTTGAGTATTGGAAGAAGTGGGTTGTTATTAAACGGAAACTTTGGAATGAGCAACGGCACAAACTCCTCAACTTTAACTTTTGCAAGTTCGACTTTGTTTACATCGAACCTTACAGATGCTAGCGCTAGCGATACTGCATTTACATTTAATACAAATTCATTTGGGACTTCAAACTTATTTAAAATAACAGAAGCTGGCTCTGATGTTTTTGTAATAAATAGAGAAGGAACAGGTGAATTTTATGATACAAATGGAAATGCACAAATAACATTTAGAGCAAATAATGGTTCTATATCAGCTAGAATTGGTGCGGGTGGAAATGGAAGATATGGTCAAATTAATTTGATAGATGAATCTAATAATGGGAGGGTTGTTTTTTCCGCAACATCTTCGGTGGATTCATATATAACGAGCAACTTCTTGGTAGGTTCCCCTGCTGAATCTATCGCAGACGCAAATTTTGTGATGAACGGGCAAGACTTTTATGTACATGATAAATTGGGTGTAAATGGGGATTCATATTTTGACGGAACTTTGAATATTGCTGGAATAAACCAAACCTCACCAATGATTTCTCTTACTCAAACTCCTACTTTGGGAAATACAAATACAATTTTGGATATTACTGCTGCTGGGACAAATTGGGATCCGGGTGCAAGAGCTCTTATGATTACAACTCTAACAGATACCACAATAACTCCGCTTACAATTAATGCCGCAGGTCAAATTGGTATAGCTTTTATGTATAATTCAGCAACAAGAGGAGGGCTTGGTCTGGACGCAGATTCATTAAATCTGATTACTTATGGAGCTTATGATATCAACTTAATCCCAGACACAACAGGAATTACAGTAATTGGTGATGCTGGTTCTACTTCACACACATTAAATGCAAATGACGATTTATTTGTAAGTGGAAAACTTGAGGTTGATGGGGCTGCTTATTTTGATGGAAATACTTTTATTGCGGGCATAACATATATAACACAAAATAAAGATATAAGATCAACAGCAGCTTATGGTTCTATTATGCCAGGAAATAGTTTTCAAACGTTACCATCGGTCACATTACATACAGGCATAACAGCCAATTCAATATTAATATCAGAGCTTAATGATTATACTTATAATTTCTCTCACACCCTACAAACAAACCCAACAGTATTCATCCATTCTGCAAATCAAAGTACATCTGAGTGGTTAAGCCTCACCCACGATCAAACAAATGGATATATAACAACAGGAAAAGGGTATTTAGTTTTGGATTCTGCGCTTGGAGCAATATCAATGTACGACCAAGTATTAATGAATTTCAAACCAATTTATTTTGGGGCTTCTGTTGCAAATCCTGGGTTATATGGCGCAAATGCTGCTGGTTTATATAAATCTTTAAATATTATAGCTGGAGGAAATGATTATGGCATTAGTGTTGTTGCGAATGCAAATAAAACTAATGATTATTCTGTTGCAACTACTACAAATACACATTTTAGAGTTTATTCTGCAACAGCGGCTGCGACATCAAAAACTCAATATATAGAAATGTATCACAATCAAACAGACGGAACTATCAGTACTGGAGCTGGAGATATAAATTTGATGTCTGCAACAGGATATGTGGGAATAAACACAACAACAGCAAATTATAATTTGGAAGTAGATGGAAATGCTTATGTTTCTAGGACTATAAATATGGGGAATGAGCTTACTTTGAATGGAAAGAGTGTATTGATTGATGGGGATATGGAAAAGAGTGGAGTTGGGGAATGGAGTGAAACATCTTTTCCTACAATAACAAAAGAAACAACTAATCCTCATGGTGGACTGCAAATATTAAGAGTAGCAGGAACAGGAATTGCAAATGCTGGAGCTTTTCAGTCAATAATAGTGGTTGGAAAAACATATAGACTTACAGGTTGGGCAAGAGGTAATGGAACAAATGCCCCTAGGGTTGTGAATTTTGCATCTAGTTTATGGACAGGAACAAGTTCAACAGATTGGCAATACTTCGATATAACCTTTGTAGGAGCAGGAGGGACAAGCCTTGTGTTGGGGCAATCAGCTTCCACAGGTTATGTTGAATTTGACGACATATCAGTATTCGAAGTAGAAAGTGAAGTAGCAAGTATCAACACAGGATATGGAGACTTAAACCTAAGACCTGCAACAGGATTTGTGGGAATAAATACTACTACTCCTAGCTATGCACTAGACATATCAGGAAAAGTAGCATTGGATGGAACAGTTGTCCTTTACCGCCCAACCGCAATGACAGGCTCATTGATAATAGGAGATGGGGGGACTAATTTGTCTAATACTTCAGGAATTGAAGGATATTATAATACTTTCGTAGGTATAAATTCAGGTGAAGGCCATACTACCGGATTCTATAATACAGCAGTTGGGTTTAATACTTTAAAGTCTGTTACTAGTACTTCTGGAAATACAGCATTTGGTACAGAAACTCTTAGGGATACAATAGGTACTGATAATACTGGAATAGGTAGTTCAGTTCTTATGGTTAACACCACAGGGGACAATAATACTGGATTTGGTTCATATGCTCTCTCTTCAAATACTACAGGAGATGATAATACAGCCGTTGGTTATGGGGCGGGTAGATCTATAACTGGTGGTTCAATAGCAAATGCAACATCAACCAACTCTCTTTATCTTGGGTATAACACAAGAGCCTTTGCGAGTGGAGATACAAATGAAATAGTGATAGGACATACCACAACAGGAAACGGAAGTAATTCTGTAACTTTGGGTAATGCAAGTATTACCAAAACAATATTAAGAGGTGCAATTACATTTACAGCTGGTTCTATTCCAGACGCAGCACATATTTTTGACACAGATACAGCTTTCACTTCTCCAGGTGATTATCTATTTTCTGTAAGAACTGGCGGAACTGCAAAATTCTCTGTAGAAGGAGATGGTACTGTTCGCGCTGCTGGACAATTGTTTGCATCTTCTGCAACAGTTGGTACTCCAGGAGCACCGGGAGACTTGGCAGAGCGAGTAGATATAAACCCAGCTTATATTGTAGAAGCTGGAGATGTTTTAGTGGTAGATTCTAGTTCTAGTGATATGTATACAAAAAGCCAAGGTTCTTATGTGCAAGAAGTGGCGGGTGTGGTTTCTACAAATCCTACAATTACAGTAGGTAATGGTAAGACACAACATACCGCAGTAATGGCAATGGTTGGTCGTGTTCCTATTAAAGTAAGTGCAGAAAATGGACAAATTGAGCGTGGAGATTTACTCATTACCGCTTCTGTCCCAGGGCATGCTATGAGATATGATCCTACAAAAGACACTGGCGACAATGTGGTGGGAATTGTGGGAATTGCACTAGATTCACTTACAACTTCAACTGGAAAAATAATGGGACTTATCAAAACTGGTTGGGTAAATAATAAGAACCAAACTATCGCTCAAATGCAACAAGACTTAATTTCTGTAGCTCAAGACAACGCAATAAATATTCAAGCAGACCCATCTCAATTGACAGTAGTACCAAGCGGAAGTAGTATTTTGCCAATTTCAAATGATCTAAATTTAAATAACTTTTCTATTATAAATGTAAGAAGCCTAATAGCTATAGATAATACATGGAGTGTAGATGTGGAAGGTAGATTTATTACAAAGATTATAACAACAGAAGGAGACAAGAATTTGTACGCGCTTCAATCTCAAGATACTGAACTCATATATTCTGGATCTGGAACTTTGGTAGATGGTGAGTTTAAAGTTTTATTTAGCGCGGTAGAAAGCGAAATTATAGATGCAGACAAGCCAATTAAAGTTTCTATTACTCTTACAGCCGAGGCAAATGGAATTTTTGTAAGCCAAAAAGATGTGAGCGGGTTTACCGTAAAAGAACTTCAAAGTGGAACAAGTAATGCGACTTTTGACTGGGTTGTAATCGCTAGCCGTAGAATTGGACCAGCTCCTGTGGTAGTAGAGCCAATTCCAGAGCCTATAGTTCCTACTTCAACCCCAACAACAACACCTGAAATTCTGGTAGAAACACCAACTACAACTGTTCCTGTCGTGGAAACACCTACGACTACTCCAACTCTAATAGAGCCTGTACCAGAACCAACTCCTGAGCCTGTTGTTGCGGAGCCTATTATAGAACCGACACCAGAACCTGTGATTCCTGAGCCAATTGTAGAAGAACCAATTCCAGAACCAGTGGTTGTGGTAGAGCCTGCTCCAGTGATAGAACCTGTGGCTGTAGATACAGTTCCTGCTATTTAAATTTTCCACACGTCATCCTGAGCGAAGCCGAAGGATCTCGGGAAAGTATCACCTTTCCGTTACGTCATCCTGAGCGAAGCCGAAGGATCTCGGGATAAAATCACCAGAATATAATTATGAAAAAATTTTATGTTTACATAATGTCCAACTCTCGCAAAACAGTATATTATATTGGTATTACAAATAAACTAGAACGAAGAGCAATAGAACATAAATATAAAAAAGACAAAAATAGTTTTACTGCAAAATATAATATAAATTAACTTTTATATTTTGAAGAACACGATAGTTCATTATATGCTATTCAACGTGAAAAACAATTGAAAGGTTGGGTGCGTGCTAAAAAACTAAATTTAATTAAAAAATTAAATCCAGAAATGAGAGATTTGTTTGGGGATTAATAAATAGTGAAATAAATACGAGATCCGTTCGACTCCTCTTTGCTCTGCTTAGGATAACGTATGTTAAGTCATGTTATTTCGACTCTACTTCCTGCCTGCCGGCAGGCAGGCGTTCCATTCAATATGACGTGAACAAAAAAATGTCATTTTGATTCCGTTTTATTTTATTTAGTATTATATAATAAGTTTCGTTTTGTTTAAAATGGTATATTTTAAGTTTTTCGCTAAAATAAGTCAAATTTGAGGAAGAATTTTAGGTTTTTGGGTCAAAAGACTTGACAAAAGTTTAAAAATGGGGTATAGTTATTATCATGATTTCAAAAAATCCGAATCGCCGAACGAAAAGGAGAAATTGGTGAACAGGCGATTGGCTTGAGTGTCCACAGTATGGTCGCTATAACACAAAGCCTAATAGGCAAATACTGAGGTCTTTGACGCCTTGGAGAGAAAACCAAAAGTCATTTCGAAGGGATCTTGTTTGCAGTCATTTACATATTCGGACTAAAAACAAGACAAAAAACCAAAACCATGGAGTTAAGTATTCTTGTTGGTCGACATCAGGCTGCGAAAACTTAGACGATTGGGATTGGCAAAGAATAGGTTTACAAACTTTACCTATCGAAAAATAAAGTTTCTGGCTTTACTCTACTTTTTAGAAGTTATGTCGGCGTACGCGATGTAAACAAGCTTCTAACTAGTTAAAAGGGTTTATTCAGTAGTATGGGTTTTAGCAGTTTTTCCTTAAAAAACTGCTTTTTTCTTTAGCTTTTAATAGTAGAATTTAAAGAAAAGAGATCAAGGAAGATCTTTGTCGCCAGAATTTTCTGGCTTTACAATATTAGGAGGGGAGTGATGGGTAAGTGGAAAGTTCTTGAAAACATTGAGATGGCTGTATTAAAGGCGTCCGAAGTCTTTCTTTGTCGCCAAAGAGAAAAGGTTGCAAAGTCCGTTTGTGGACTTTTTGTTGTAATGTTGGATGTAGAGTTGAATTTTATGAAAGGTCATAATGGTCTTCATAAATTTTTGAAAAAAGAAAATGAGCTAGTACTAAATGGAGTAAGTTTTTTTCTGAATGCAGATGGTTTGCTTAGTGTGAATTGGAAGATTCACACTAACACACATTGGCAATTTATTAAGCCTGGAGAACAGGCTTTGGTAAATAAAAATAGGCTTTTGGTTAAAACTTTTTTTGAAAAAAAAGAGGCTCTTGAGTGGTCTTTCGGCCAAGTTTTATCTTGCAACCGCCAATTGCAAGATGATGAGGCAGAATCGGCCGATCCTCAATGGGTTATGTAAAATTCTTTAATACTCGCGTTGTCATACTAGACAGCGCGGTTTTTTTTGTGTAAACTATAAGGAATTGTAAGATAAACAATCACGTCATCCTGAGCGAAGCCGAAGGATCTCGGGAAAGTATCACCAGAATATCAATATTCAAAGTTCTAATGATACAGCATCGAGATATTTCGACTCCACTGCGTTCCGCTCAATATGACGTGAACTCTTTATAAACTTTAATTTTAAAACATGTTATCAATAGGAATCGTTGGGTTGCCAAATGTCGGCAAATCAACACTTTTTAATGCGCTTACCAGAAGTAAGCAGGCAGAAGCGCAAAATTATCCTTTTTGTACCATCGAACCAAATGTTGGTATTGTTGAGGTTCCAGACGAAAGACTCTCTGCGCTTAGTGATTCTTCAAAATCTTTGAAAATAATTCCTACAGCTATAAAATTTGTAGATATTGCAGGTTTGGTAGAAGGTGCCTCAAAAGGAGAAGGTTTGGGAAATAAATTCCTTTCTCATATTCGCGAGGTAGATGCTATTGTACATGTGGTGCGTAGTTTTGCAGATTCAAATGTAACTCATGTAGACAGCGAAGCAAATCCTAAAAAGGATGCTCAAGTTATAAATACAGAATTGATTTTGGCAGATTGGCAGGTAGTGCAAAAACGTTTGGAAGCTACAAAAAAACAATTGAAAAGTTCAAATGCAAAAGAATTAATATCAAACTTGGCATTATTGGAAAAAATAAATACAACTTTGGAGGCGGATCAGCCTGCCAGATCTTTGGAATATAATGAAGAAGAGCAGGTTATTTTGAAAGAATTGCAACTAATTACACTTAAACCGATGGTGTATATAGTAAATGTAAGCGAGGACTTCAAAGAAGAAGAAAAAGTTGTAATAGAAAATGAAATTCAACATATTTATGTAAGTGCAAAATTGGAAGCAGAGCTTGCAGAATTGGGTGAGGAAGAAGCACTTGAATACCTAAAAGAAAGTGGAGTATCAGAAACTGGTTTGGATAAGTTGATCCGTAAAGGCTATGAAATTTTAGGATTAGTAACATTTTTTACAAGTGGAGTGCAGGAAACTAGAGCCTGGACTGTAAAAGAAAATACATTTGCGCCAGAGTCCGCTGGAGTAATTCATACAGATTTCATAAAAGGTTTTATAAAGGCAGATGTAGTGGGTTGGCAAGATTTTGTAGATAACGGTGGTTGGAATGATATAAAAAGCACAGGAAAAATGCGTTTGGCTGGAAAAGATTATGAAGTTCAAGATGGAGATGTTATTTACTTTCATGTGAATACATAAGGACATGATACGTTATGCAAATAACATTAGACAGAAAAACAAAAAGAAAGACGGACTAATGTTTTAATTTAATTATTTATATTCTGGTTATATTGCACGGAGATCCATTCGACTCCACTTCGTTCCGCTCAAGATGACGTAAAATACACGCGTCATCCTAAGTTCACTCCGCTCAATATAATGTGAACAAAAAAACGTCATCCTGAGCGGAAAACACACATACGTCATCCTGAGCGAAGTCGAAGGATCTCGGGACAATATCACAAGGTTTTAAATATTCATAATTCTAATGATTTTGAATCGAGATATTTCGACTCCGTTTCACTCCGCTCAATATGACGTATGTTAAATCACGTCATCCTGAGCGAAATGGAGTGAAATGGAATGAAATGGAATGAAGTCGAATGGATCTCGCAATAGAATCACCAAAACATAAAATATAAAAAAACTACCGTTAAAACGGTAGTTTTTTATTTTAAGTTTTAAACTTTTCTAAAGCGCCAGATATTTCTAGCTACAAACTGACCTTTGCGGTAGTAAAGTAGTGATTCATTTTTTGAGAAAGGCATCACTTTGTATCCAAGTTTTTTAATTTCTTCTATTCTTTCTGTTTTTATCCAATCGCCCTCAAATCTAAATTGAGGAAATATAAAAACAACGGTTGCGTTTGCTGCAAGTATTTTATGGAAACTTCTGAATGAGGCAAGATACATATCGGAAAGTCCATTTGCTTGGTTTTGCAACTCTTTCTCTGTTTCTCTACCGAGCAAGGGTTTTCCCATAAAAGGCTCTGTGACAATAATATTTACAGATTCCTCTGTTAATGTTTTTTCTATCTGTTCAGCTCTTGCGGTAGTAAAGCGTACATTTGGGTGTTTATCAAGCTCACGGCCTATCCATTTTACATTTTTCTTTGTGTCCTCTATTGCTTGTTTGCTAGAGTCGTTTGCTACCAATTTGTGGTATCCCAAAACTATTGCTTCGTTTAAAATTGTACCAGAACCGCAGAATGGATCTAATAATACATTTTTTGTTGGGCTTCCTTTTGCCAAATTTATCATTATTTTTGAAAGTTTTGGAGGTAGTGTTCCACTTTTTTTGTCTATTGCTGGGCGGTTCATATCTCTTTTGCTAAATCCTTCAAAATCTTGTATTGCAGTTGTCACAAAAAGTAATCCTTTTGATACCATAAGATCACTATTTTTTTGCATAAGTTTATTGTATACAACAGATGCACTTGTGTTTGTTTCTACAAATCTTACAGAACGCCCTTCTTTTTTTAATCCCTTTTTCACACTAAGTGCGATATTTTTCTTATCGTCACCATTTATTGAAAATTGAATTTTTCCTTCTGGTTGGGTTCTGTTTAAATATTCTATTGCAGTATTTTCTACACTTTCTATTTTTTCTATTTCTTTTCCAATTTTTATTGTTCCGCCTAATTTCATTAGCATTTTTTCTGAATCTATTTCTTTATCCAGCTCTAAAATTAGAAATTTTTCATTTTCAAAGTATATTTCGTGAGAAATTCTATCTCTTTCGAGTATTGCGACTATCTCTTCAAAAGAAATTTTTGGCTGATGCCCAAGGTTAAATATGTATTTCATAGTTGTTTTTCTTGACTTTTTATATCTAATCTGATATATTAGTTCCATTGTGCGTTTTATTTTGGCTTAGTTTTTTAAATTCAGTTAAAATAATTTCACAACATAGTTAATAATTTACCACATTTTGGTGGTTTTATCAAGTATTATGCAGAATTACGAGTTATTGTGCGTATTACCGGGGACTCTTACAGAAGAAGAAGTGAAGCCGGTGATTGAAAATGTAAAAGAAATTTTGTCAAAAAGTGGTATTGAAAATATGACTGTGCAAAATTTAGGAAAGAGTCGTTTGGCTTATCCTATCAAGCATATTCGTTACGGATATTTTCAAATAATCCAATTTGAAGCAAAAGGAGGCGAATTTGCAGATGTTAGAAAAAAATTAAATGAAGTTAGAGAACTTTTGAGGGCAATAATTACAAAGTTTGATGCAAAAGTAAGAACTGAAAGAGAAAGAAAAGCTGGTGGTCCAAAAACTTCAATGGAAACACTTTCAAAGATTGATAGAGATGCACCAAAGGAAAGACCAAGAAATAATAGAAGGGAAAGAAGTAAAACTCCGGTTGCAATAAAAAAAGAAGCTGAAAAGATAGACTTGAAAGAAATCGATAAAAATTTGGATAAAATTTTAGAGAGTGATTTAGAAAAAGTTTAATTTAATTCTATGGATTTAAATAGGGCAACAATTTTGGGGAGACTTACTGCTGACCCAGAGGTAAAAACAACACCAAGTGGGCAAACTGTAGCAACTTTATCTGTTGCAACAAACCAAACTTGGACAGATAAGAGTGGAAATAAGCAAGAAAAAGTTCAATTTCACAACTGTGTATTGTGGGGGCGTTTGGCTGAAATTGCTGGTCAATATCTATCAAAAGGACAGAAGATATATTTGGAGGGTAGGATTGAGACAAGAGACTGGGTAGGTAAAGACGGGGTGAAAAGATATAGAACAGAAATTGTTGTAAACCAAATGATAATGCTAGGCGGTGGCTCTAGAGGAAACACAAATAATGCAGGAAATGCAGATCAAAGCACTCCGGCACCAATTCCAGTAATTCAACAGGAATCTACAAGCAAAACTCAGCAAGTAGAAGCAAACGACACAGAGGAAATTAAGGTAGAAGATATACCATTTTAAAATTTTTTAAATAGTTATGATTAGAAAGGCTAAAAATCAAAAAAAGAAGTATTGTTATTTTTGTAAAAATAACTCTCAAGAAATAGATTATAAAGATGTGCAAACACTTCGTCGTTTTGTTTCATCTTTTTTGAAGATTGGTGCAAGGCGTAGAACAGGGCTTTGTTCTAAACACCAGAGAAGAACCGCAAAAGCTATCAAACAGGCTAGAATTGCAGGGTTAATTGCTTTTGTTCCTAAATAGAAACAAAAAATAAAAAAAGAACCTCTAAAGAGGTTCTTTTTTTATTATATTATTTTGAATAAAACAAAGCGGAGTTAAAAAATTAGCATAGATCATATTATAAGTTTCACCTCGTGGAGTTAAAAATAAAAGTTCACGTCATATTGAGCGGAACGCAGTGGAGTTAAAAATCAAAGCTCACGTCATATTGAGCGGAACGCAGTGGAGTCGAAATATCTCGATGCCGCATCACTAGAACTTTGAATATTTTGCGTTCTAGTGTTTTTATTTCGAGATCCTTCGACTCCGCTCAGGATGACGTGTGGAAAATTCCGCTCAGGATGGCGTGTGGGATTTTTACCATCTTCATCTCGATTGAAAATCCAGGGTTTTATTCACTTCGCACTTCTGTCTTTTATTGCGCATTTATTTTTTGTGGTATAATAGCAGGACTATTTTAAAATAGCTTTTTACAAGAATAATTCTTTAGTTATGCCAAAAGTGCAAAAAGTTAAAAAAGGTGTGATTGTGGTGGCTGGTCTTGGAACCAGATTTTTGCCTGCAACAAAAGCAATGCCAAAAGAAATGCTTCCTGTTTTGGACAAACCAGTTGTGCAATATATTGTAGAGGAAATGGCAAAAAGTGGAATTACAGAAATAATTTTCGTCACAAGTTCACAAAAAAGAGCGATAGAGGATCATTTTGATAGAGATTTATCATTTGAAAAGTTTTTAAAAGAAAAAGGTAAATACGATAGAATAAAAGATTTGGTAAATCTTACAAAAAAAGTTAGATTTTTTTATACACGACAAAGAGAGCCTCTCGGAAATGGGGATGCTCTTCTTTGTGCGCGCAATTTTGTAGGAGATGAACCTTTTGCATTTTCAGATGGAGACAGTATTATAGATGCAAAAGTTCCGGTTATAAAACAACTTTTGAAAGTTTTCAAGAAAAAAGGACATAGTGTAATTGGAGTTCAAAGAATTACAGACACAAAAGCAATGACAAAATATGGAAATGTGTATGCAGACTTGGTTGATGGTAAAAAAACATTTAGGGTTAGAAAATTTGTAGAAAAACCAGTAGAAAAAAAGGTTTCACCGCAAGGATTAATTGTGGGTGGAATGAGATATGTTTTTACAAAAGAAATTTGGAAATATTTAGAAAAAACTCGTCGTGGAAAAGATGGTGAAGTTTGGCTTTCTGACGCAGCAGACGATATGGCGAGGAAAAATACATTTTTGGCTTATGAATATGAAGGAGAATATTTTGACACAGGAAATAAATTGGCATTATTAAAGACATCAATACATTTTGCTAAAAAAGAAGGTTTATTATGAGGAATTTTAGGTTTTTAATTTTAGGATTTGTTGTTTTTGGGGTGTTTTTTGTTGGTGGGAATGTTAAAGCAGAGGATTGTGTTTGTGATGTTAACTTATCAGGTAAAACAGCATCATCTACATCTTCTCCAGGTCAAGATTGTACAAAAAATCATCCAGGAACTAAATTTATTATAAATAAGGGGTTTTCTTTTGTTGATATGATTAATAATATGATACCCGAAAATAGTTGTTATCCTTATAAACCGCAAATAGTAAATAATATAATATTATTTTCGCAAAAAATAATTAAAGATCAGAGTTCATGTGATAATACAAACATTGAAGGGTTTATAGAGGATACGGCTTTTCTTCATTATTATTATAAAGCTGAAATCAATAATTGTCAGATTAAACAAGAAGATTTTTTTTGTTTTTTAGCAGCCACACAATCATGTGAGCAAACAGGTGTTTGTCCTAATTCTCAAGTATGTGTACCATCTAAAGATCCATTTTTTAAATATTGTGCAGATGAAAAAAAGACTTGTAATACAGCATCAGATTGTCAAGATTTGGTACAAAAATATCAGAGAAGCTATAATTGTGCGAAAGATCATTCTGTAGCTTTTTATTCTGCAACTAAACCACCCACGCCACCAGCACCAAAAGATGAAAAAGAAACACCATTTAAGCTTCCGCCTGCTGAATCTTTAAATAAACTTGGAACAGATATTCCGGCTTTAATAGGAAGAGTTATCAAAACTATAATGGGAGTAGTTGGAACATTGGCTTTGATAATTTTCATTTACGCAGGTATTTTGTGGATGACAGCTCATGGAAATTCGGAACGACAAAAGAAAGCAATGGATACACTTGTGTGGGCGAGTATTGGAATTTTGGTTATACTTTCTAGTTATGCACTTGTAAATTTTATATTTCAAGCATTTAAATAAATCTATGAAAAACAAGCTTGTCATTTTTTCTATAATTTTTTCCTTACTCATTACCACCGGTCTTGGATGTAAGGGTTTGTCCAAAGAACAGCAACAGTCTATTCGACCGGTCACTTTAAATTATTGGACGGTTTTCAACGATGTAGACCATTTAAGAGACATGGCTGTAGCATATCAACAACTTCGTCCTTATGTAAAAGTAAATGTAAGACAGGTTCGCTACGATGAATTTGATAAATTATTTGCAAACGCACTAGCAGATGATGTTGGGCCAGATGTTGTATCTCTTCACACCCGTTGGCTTGGTAAATATAAAAGCAGGCTTGCACCAATGCCAAGAAGTATAAATGTTGCAAATGTAGAGGTAAAAGGAACTTTGGCGAAAGAAACAATTATAACAAGTGAGACTTTGGCAATGCCAAACATAAACACCATTCGTTCTCAATATATAGGAACTGTTGCAGAAGATGTAATATTAGACGGAGATATTTTTGGACTTCCTCTGGCGGTAGATACTTTGGCGCTTTATTATAACAAAGATTTGTTGGATAAGTCTGGAGTGCCTCTTGCGCCAAGAGATTGGGAAGAGTTGAGAGATGCAGTCATAAAATCTACAAAATTTAATGTTGCGGGAGATATTGTGCAATCTGGAATTGCGCTTGGAACATCAAAAAATATAGATAATTCTTTTGATATTTTATCTCTTTTGATGATGCAAAGCGGAGTGGATATGGTAAACGGTTCTTCTGTTCGTTTTGCAGAAGGTTTGCAAAGACCGTCTCCAGACCACCCAACTCTAAAGGCATTGGGATTTTATACAGATTTTGCTAGATCTACGCGCGATGTATATTCTTGGAATAAAAGAAAAGGTGATGCGCTGCAAGATTTTATGAGAGGATCTTCAGTATTTTATCTTGGGTTTGCTTTCGACAAAAATAGAATAAAAGCAGGTGCACCACAAATGAATTTGAATGTTATTCCTGTTCCACAGTTAAATGAAGCGGTACCTACAAATATAGCAAATTATTGGGTTGAGTCTGTTGTAAACAAGTCTGAAAACCAAGACTTGGCTTGGGATTTTGTAAGATTTATCGCCTCACAAAATAATGTAAAAAAATATACAGATAAAACAAGCCAGCCAAGTCCGTTTAGAGCTCAAATTGCACAGCAACAAAAAGATGTGGAGATGCAAGCGTTCGCTTTTCAGGCTCTAACTGCAAAAAATTGGTATCACGGAAAAGATATAGACGCAGCGGACACAGCTTTTGCAGATATGGTAGATGTTTATTCGCAACCTTTGGAAAATAGCGGAGACTTTTTGAAGATTCAGGCTCAGGCAGTGCAGAGAGCAGCACAAATTATTCAGCAAACACTTTAGAAAAGAAAGTTGAAAGTTCATAAAGTTTGTAAAGTAGAAATTTAGGAATAGAACACGTCATCTTGAGCGAAGCTGAAGGATCTCGGGGCAATATCACAAGAATATAAAATATTCATAGTTCTAATGATGTAAACACGAGATATTTCGACTCCGTTTCACTCCACTCAATATGACGTATTTTTACTCACGTCATATTGAGCGAAACGAAGTGGAGTCGAACGGATCTCGATTCAAAAACATTAGAACATAAAATATTATTATGAAAAATTTTAAAAATAAACTTTTAATTTGGTTGGTTTTACCAGGTTTTATAATTGGTGGATTTTTGTTTAGTCCTCTAGTTGTAAGTGGCGCACCTACTACTACAACAACCCCAACTCCAACTTCAACAACTCCAGCAACCCCAACAGCACCACAAACTATAAAAAATCCACCAAAAAGTTCAAAATTAATTCCAGACTGTGCGCTTACCAGAGATGTAAAAGGACAGTATTGCGATGATGTTAGTGATTTGGTGGAGTTTGGTATAAAAGTTGGACAGTTCCTTTTTTCTATTATTGGTGGTTTAGCTTTTGCTATGTTTATTTATGGTGGCTTTAAAATGATTTTATCTTTTGGAAATCCAGAAAAATTCAAAGAGGGAAAAAATGTGATGGTCGCAGCAGTTGTTGGATTGGTAATAGCTTTTGGAGCTTATATGATGATAGATTTTATTTTGGACGCATTAAGCGTGACCGGAGAATTTAGAGTTATAAAATAGCTAGGATAGAAAAGCATGAGACAAAAAGAAGGTTAATATCTTATTTAATTATTTGTAATTTAGTCCTGAGATACGTTGATTTTATGAGGTGGAGCTCAATATAGTGTGATTAAAAAATCACGTCATCCTGAGCGAAGCCGAAGGATCTCGGGATAGCATCACCTTTCCATCACGTCATCCTGAGCGAAGCCGAAGGATCTCGGGATAGTATCACCTTTCCATCACGTCATCCTGAGCGAAGTCGAAGGATCTCGGGAGTGTATAATAAGGTTTTAAATATTCAAAGTTCTAATAATACAGCATCGAGATATTTCGACTCCACTGCGTTTTGCTCAATATGACGTGAGCTTTGATTTTCAACTCCACTCCACTTGACTAAATATGTTATATGAAAAAAAGTTGGTATAATAAAAAAAATTGTTTTAAATAAATATGAAAAAAGATTTTAAAAAAATATACACATTTATAAGTTTTACTATTTTTGGTTTATTTTTAAATATAGATAAGGTTTTTGCACAAGCTGGAGAAATAGTTAAATTGGAAAATCCAATTGGTGCAGGAACAGATTTAAATACAATTTTGGGAGGTGGGGTAAAGGTTGCTTTGGGTGTTGTAGGTTCTGTCACTTTGGCTGTTTTTATGTATGGTGGTTTTTTGTGGATGACCTCTGCTGGCAACCAAGAAAAGATAAAAAAGGGTTGGAATACTATGATTTATGCAGTTGTTGGACTTTTCATTATTTTTTCTAGTTATGCTATACTTAATATGGTATTATCTGGAATTACTGGCGATTCTTTAAATGGTGGTGGTAATAATCCAGAACTTGTCTGTAAAGACATTGGAGATGGGTTTTCTTGTAGGAATATAGGAGAATGCGACTTGCCTAGTTTAGCTTTTGAAGATGTAGATTTGGATAGAGGTTTGTGTGAACAAAATCCAAATACATGTAAAGTAAATTTGTGTAAAGGTGGAAATAACATTGTTTGTTGTAAAACAAGAGAGGGAAATAGTAAAAAAAATGAAGAAAAATCTTTAAATATATCAATGTCTTCTCTTATAACTTGTGTATCCAATGAAATTGGAGGAGCTGAAGCAGAAGAAATTAAAAATGCAACAAGAAAACCAACATCACAAGAGATTAAAAAAGCAGAAAGTTGTTATGCTGGTGATTATAGTGGTGTGACTGTTGATTCTGATGTTGTAATATGTGTAGTGGATTATTTAGATCTAGAAAGGATTAAGGAGCTTATAAATGGAGATGTTTTGTCTTTGTGGGAACAGACCGTTTTAGTATCTTGTTTACTTTAAATTAAAAATAATTTTTATAAATTAAATTATGTACAATATCCAAAAAAGGAAGGGAGGTGAAAACAATGAATAAATTAATAGTAAAGTTAATAGAAAAAAAGGCAGTTGTAGCCATGATAGTAGTATTTGCTTTCAGTTTTGCTATGGCACCTGTAGTTTTCGCTCAGGATACTTTTGGTTTGGAAGAGGTTGAAACTGGACTAGCCGGTAGTTTGGGAAGTGAATCGATCCAAACAACTATTGCTAGTGTTATCAATATTGCTTTAAGTCTGCTTGGTGTTGTCGCTGTAGTGATTATACTAATGGGTGGATTTAAATGGATGACTGCTGGTGGAAGTGAAGAAAAAGTTGGAGAAGCAAAGAAAATCATTTTTTCTGGTATTATAGGTTTGGCAATTATTATGAGTGCATGGGCACTTGCTACATTTGTAATCGCACAATTATCGACTGCGACAGGTTCAAATGCTGATGTTTCAGGTTATCTATAATAAATAAAAAGGAAAGAGGCGGGGAAACTCGTCTTTAGGGCTACGGCACAATATCACTTCAAGTGAAATCGTATTGTGCTGTAGCCCCAGAATGAACTTTTTAATATTTTGCTGTATATCGGCAAAATATTAAAAATTTTGTTTCTATTAAAATTAATTATGTCATATTGAGCGAAGTGAATTTAGAATAACGTTTTTTAAGTCACGTCATATTGAGCGGAACGAAGTGGAGTCGAAATATCTCGATTCAAGAACATTAAAACTTTGAATATTTAAAACCTTGTGATGCTTTCCCGAGATCCTTCGACTTCGCTCAGGATGACGTGTATTTTAATCATGTTTTCCCGCTGAGAATGACAAAATTCAGTCACGTCATATTGAGCGGAACGAAGTGGAGTCGAAATATCTCGATTCAAGAACATTAAAACTTTGAATATTTAAAACCTTGTGATGCTTTCCCGAGATCCTTCGGCTGTCGCTCAGGATGACATAAAAATTTTGTTTTTATTAAAATTATGAAAAAAATAAGTAAACTTTTATCAAGAAAATTTTTGACTTTGTTTGGAGCTAGTGCAATTTTGTTTGCACCAGTTTTGGTTTTGGCAGATGATTATGGGCTGAGCAAAACTGCTAGTGCCGCTGGACTTGCAGGAAATAGCGATCTTACAGCTTTGGTGGGAAATATTATAGGAAGCGCACTTTCTTTGGTGGGAGTTGTATTTTTTATTTTAATGGTTTACGGTGGATTTCTTTGGATGACCGCACGCGGAAAAGAAGACATTGTAAACAAAGCAAAAGATACAATTATTGCAGCTGTAATTGGTCTTATAATTGTATTTGCATCTTACGCTTTGACTAGTTTTATTTTTAGTAGTTTGGATGGGCGAGTGGGTGGTGGAGGGGGTAATATAAACAATCTTCCTTTTGCTGATGAATTTTGTGTAGAAAATTCAGATTGTTCTTCTGGTGAAACATGTATTGATTCTCTTTGTGTTTTAGGAACCTCTCCTAATGGTGTTTGTAAAAGTATTATAAGAACTGAAACTCCAATAACAGAAGCAGAAAAAGTTTGTACAGATAGAGGTGAAATTTATAATAAATATAGGTGTGAAACTACCCAACCTTGTGTTATAGGGAGGGATGATTGTAAAACATATATTGGTGCTGAATATTCTTGTTTAGCTAAATAATATATGCCAAATAGTAATATAAAAGATGCAAGTTCTGTTTTGGACCAAGCTGTCGGCGGAACAGGATTATCTAACGCAAGTATAGGACAAATAGTTGGGCAGGTTGTTCAAGTTGCTTTGGGTTTACTTGGAATAGTATTTGTAATTCTTATTATTTATAGTGGATTTTTGTGGATGACTTCTGCAGGAAATGAAGAGAAAGTGGGAAAAGCAAAAAAGATTTTAATGTCTTCAATAATAGGATTATTTATAATCTTGAGCGCTTACGCTATTACAACTTTTGTTTTTGAGGCTTTGGTTTAATGGGGTAATAAATTAAATAGAATTTAAACAAAAAGAATCTTTTAGAGGTTCTTTTTTGTTTCTTTAGGTTAATCTGCTTATTTGTTAATTTATTATTCCATAACGCCATCCTGAGCGAAGCCGAAGGATCTCGAGATAGTATCACCTTTCATAACGTCATCCTGAGCGAAATGGAGCAAAGCGGAATGGAGTCGAATGGATCTCGGGACAGTATTACCAAAACATAAAATATTCAAAGTTCTAATAATACAGCATCGAGATATTTCGACTCCACTCCGTTCCGCTCAATATGACGTGAACTTTGATTTTCAACTCCGTTTCACTCCGCTCAATATGACGTGTTGAAAACAAAAAAAGAACTTTTCAGAAAGTTCTTTTTTTGTTTTGTTATTTTTTCTTTCTAATCCAAGCGAACAAAATAAATGATTTATCAAGCAGACAAAGCCTAGCGATTCATCTCCTTTTTTATTTCTCCGAGTATTATTTTGGAAGAGTTTTGAACTTTGAGCTTTGAGAATTTCAGCTTTCCTGTTTTGAAGGCGCGTATATATTGCAAAAGGTCTTCAGGTGTGCCTATTAGCTTACCTAGTTTGTTTTTTTGTATAAACTGCACATTCTTTTCTTCTTGACCTGGTATTGGACGTACTGCAAAAATAGGCTTATTTAAAGCAATACATTCTGAAACACTAATTCCTCCGGGTTTTGTTATTACAATATCAGATATTCTTATTAACTCGTCTATTTTGTTTACCCAACCCATTACTTTTATTTCCTTACCTTTTGTTGTTTTTATCTTTTTTAAATTATTTTTTAGTTTTAAATTTTTTCCAGCAACCGCTATTATATTTAAATCCAAAGAAGTTTTTGATAATAATTTAACTATTTTATCTGTTTTAATAAGTCCGTGTCCTCCTGCCAAGACTAGAATTGTGAAGTTATCTTTTTGTAGTTTATGTTTCTTTTTAAGTGCTATTACAGATTTTTTCTTGTAAAATTCTGGACGAAGTGGAATTCCACTCACGGTTATTTTTATATTTTTTATATACTTTTTTTCTATACTTTTTTTCATTTTGTCTGTTGCGACAAAATAATGACTGATATTTTTAGATAACCAAAGTGAGTGCAGTTCATAATCTGTGATAACCATAGCCAAAGGGCATTCTGGTTTAGTTTTTTTTGGGGAATGATTTATAAAATATGCTGGTAAAAAATGTGTGCAGATAATATAATCTGGATTTATTTTTTTTATCTCCGAAAGAAATTGATTTACAGAAAAATATTTTGAAAGTTTTAATATGTTATTTAATAGAGTAGACGCTTTGGTATTGTCTGTTTTGTCGTAAAGCAATCCCCAAAGCTCAGGCATTTTTTTCGCCATTAACTCATAAGAATTTACAGATAATGCTTTTATTGGTTTTGGCATAAAGTCTGCAATATCTATATGTTTTACATCTAGATTTTTGAAACTTTCTTTTGCAGTTTTTTCCAAAGCGTTGCCAGCCATAATATGACCAGTGCCAGCAGAGATGGAAATAATTAGTATTTTATTTTTTTTCATATGGCTATAGTTTATCAGGAAAGATGAAAAAGTTAAAAGTTTGTAAAGTTTATAAAGTAGAAAGTCAGAAAAAAATATTCACGTCATCCTGAGCGAAGCCGAAGGATCTCGGGAGTGTATAATAAGGTTTTAAATATTCAAAGTTCTAATGATACAGCATCGAGATATTTCGACTCCACTTCGTTCCGCTCAATATGACATAAATTTTATAATTTTTTTTAACTGTGGATAAAACGGTGGATAACTTTTATTTTTTCATTTTTTTCGGCTAAGTCTAACTAAAAACTAAACTACTTTGAAGTTATTTATTTTTTAATGTATACTAGTAAATACCTTTGGACACTATATATAGTGTTTAAAATGTGGTTTATATACTATATATAGTATATAATAGAAATACTGTTTATTTACTAATCTCTAGCTTATGGCTGTGTTTAAGGTGCAAAAAAGGAATGGAAGTATTGTAGATTTTAATCCACAAAAGATAGAAAAAGCTATTTCAAAAGCGGTGGAAGCTGTTGGCGGTACTGATATGTCGCAGGTTAAAAACATAACAAGTTTAGTTGTAAATATGGTGTCAGAAAAGTTCGATGGTGCAATTCCAACAGTGGAGGATGTGCAGGATGTTGTGGAAAAAGTTTTAATTGAAAGTGGGCACGCAACTACAGCAAAGGCATATATTTTATATAGAAACAAACATTCAGAAATTAGAGAAGATAGAAATGTTGTTGTGGAGGTTGGAAAAACAATAAGTGAGTATTTGGGAAAATTGGATTGGAGAGTAAACGCAAACTCAAACCAAGGGTATTCTTTGGGAGGAATGATTTTGAACACAGCAGGAAAAGTGACAGCAAACTATTGGCTTTCACATATTTATTCAGAAGAAGCAGGATCAGCACATAGAAATGGTGATATGCATATTCATGATTTAGATATGTTTTCAGGATATTGTGCTGGTTGGAGTTTGAGAGCAATTTTGGAGGAAGGTTTCAACGGCGTTCCAGACAAAGTAGAGTCAAAACCGCCAAAACATTTGAGTTCCGCTGTAGCGCAAATGGTAAATTTTCTGGGAACACTTCAAAATGAGTGGGCAGGAGCACAGGCATTTTCTAGCTTCGATACTTATATGGCGCCTTATGTAAAAAAATATTCAATGGAAATTGAAGAAGAATTACAAAAAGTAAATGCATCTTTTGCGACAGAGATAGAAAGACAAAAATATATAGATGATAAAACTTATAATTATGTTTATCAAAATTTACAATCATTTGTTTTCAATTTAAATGTGCCGTCTAGGTGGGGAACACAAACTCCATTTACAAATATTACAATGGATTGGGTTTGCCCAAATGATTTGAAAGAGAAAAGATTGGATTTGGGTGGAAAACCATTTCAATATAAATTTGGAGAATTGCAAAAAGAAATGGACGTTGTAAATAAAGCTTTTATTGCTGTAATGATAGCGGGAGATTCAAAAGGTAGAACTTTCACATTTCCAATCCCTACTTATAATATTGGAAAGGATTTTAATTGGGATGATCCACAAACTTTGGAGCTTTTTGAAATGACTGCAAAGTATGGAACTCCTTATTTTCAAAATTTTATAAATTCAGACTTGAATCCTTCTGACGTGCGTTCTATGTGTTGTCGTTTGCAGTTGGATTTAAAAGAGTTAAAAAAGCGTGGAGGTGGTTTGTTTGGTTCTGCCGAGATGACAGGTTCAATTGGTGTCGTGACAATTCCAATGTCTAGAATTGGATACAATTTCAAAGGTGACAAAGAAGGATTTCTAAATAGAATAGGATATTTAATGGAACTTGGCAAAGGAACTTTAGAGATAAAAAGAGTTGAGATTCAAAAATGGATAGACAGAGGATTATTTCCTTTTACAAAACGTTATTTGGGACATTTAAATAATCATTTTTCTACAATTGGTGTAAATGGAATGAATGAAGCTATAAGAAATTTTACAGATGACAAAGAAAATATTGCGACTCCATTTGGTCAAGAATTTGCAAAAGAAATTTTGGATTATATGCGTGAAAAATTGATGGTTTACCAAGAAGAAACTGGAAATTTGTATAATTTGGAGGCAACACCGGCAGAAGGGGCAACTTATAGATTTGCAAAAGAAGATAAAAAGAGGTTTCCAGGAATTTTACAGTCTGGTACAGAAGATGCACCTTATTATACAAACTCTTCCCAGCTTCCAGTTGGTTATACAGACGATCTGTTTGAGGCTCTGCAACTTCAAGATGAACTTCAGACCAAATATACCGGAGGAACTGTTTTGCATTGTTATATGAATGAGAGGATAGGTGAAGCCAGTGCTTGTAAGTCTCTGGTAAAAAGAATTCTAACTAATTTCAAACTTCCTTATATCACAATTACACCAACATTTTCTGTTTGTCCAAAGCATGGATATTTGACAGGAGAATATGATTTTTGTCCAAAGTGTGATAAAGAATTGGGAATAGAACAGGAGGTAAATAGATTGGACGGAGATTTTAGAGAAAAATATTTGAATACAGAAAGTGAGAAGTAAAAATAAGATAAATTTATTTATTAATTAATTAAGGAGTCTCTGATAAGTGTAACATCGTAGCGAAATCTTTAAATTTTGAGCGAGACAAAAAGAAAAAATCTTTGCCCAGCTTTAGCTTCGGAAATATTTTTTCTTGAAGTCCTAGTCAAAATTTAGAGATTGTAGTAGGTGGTATATTTATCAGAGACTCCAATAAAGCTTATGCCTAGCAACGAAGAAAGGACTCGCTGTGAAGTTTGGACCCGCGTAATGGGTTATCACAGACCGGTTTCCCATTTTAATATTGGGAAAAAGTCAGAACACATTTCTCGTAAACATTTCAAGGAGTGTGTAGCCGCAAATTCTCAATTTTGCGAAGCTTATTCGAACTAATCATCTTGTCGTGGTCTATTAGTCAGCTTGTAAAAGGGCTGACTAATGGTTTAAAAATAGTTAAAAGTTTGTAAGGTTCATAAAGTTGAAAGTCACCTCCTACTTAATCTGCATAATCTGCTTTTCCTACACGTCATCCTGAGCGAAATGGAGCAAAGCGGAATGTAGTCGAATGGATCTCGTGGCAATTTAACCAAAACATAAAATATTCAAAGTTCTAATGATACAATCCCGAGATATTTCGACTCCACTTCGTTCCGCTCAACATGACGCAATAAACCTTTTGTCATTCCCGATCCCGATCGGGAATTCAGAGTCAAAATACATAAGCATTGAGTCAAAATAAAATTACCAATCAAGTTCAATATAGTGTGAATAAAAATGGCATATCCTTAATTATTTCCTTTTATGCTAATTAGCGCAGTACAAAAATTTACTTTGCTTGACTATCCTGGAAAAACTTCTTGTATAGTTTTTACGCCTGGTTGCAATTTTCGGTGTGGTTATTGCCACAACCCAGAGTTTGTGTTGCCAGAAAAAATAAAAGAAATAAAAGATAGTTTTATTCCCGAAGAAATATTTTTTAATTTTTTGGATAAACGCGTTGGCTTGTTAGACGGTGTTGTGATTTCTGGAGGCGAACCTACTTTAATGCCAGATTTAGAAAACTTTATTGTAAAAGTAAAAGAAAAAGGATTTTTGGTAAAGCTCGATACAAATGGAAATAGATTTGATAATTTAAAAAATTTGGTTGATAAAAATTTATTGGATTTTATTGCGATGGACATAAAAACAAGTTTGGAAGAATATAAAAATGTATCAGGAAATTTGGTAAATGTAGAGGATGTCCAAAAAAGTATAGATTTTATAAAAAATTGTGGAGTTGATTATGAATTCCGAACAACAATGGTAAAAGAATTGCACACAGAAGAAGTTGTAAAAAAAATGCTGGAACTTTTAAAAGGTTCAAAAAGTTTTTATTTGCAACAATTTAGACCAAGAAAAATTTTAAAAGAAGAATTTTCAAAATATAATAGTTTTAGTGAATTGGAAATAGAGGAAATAAAAAAGAAATTTGAAAAAGTGGTAGAAAAAGTAGGAATTAGAGAGTAAAAAAACTTAGATTAAAAACCTAAGTTTTTTTATTGACAAAATAAATAAAATATGTTATTTTTATGTATGGTTCATTTAAATTTATTCATTCAAAAAAGGAGAGAAGAATGAAATGGTTTGGTGTTTTATTTATGATACTTATTGCAATATTTAGTTGCGACAAGTTGGAACTTCCAGAATTAGCAACCGAAAGACCGGAACTTCCAGAACAATTTAGGGAGTATCCTTCAAGTGATATTACCGCAGAAATTTATAAACTTTTCAATTGTGGAGATTTTTACGGCGAAACAGATTGGAAGCCAGAAGATGTTGTTTGTGATGGGGTTGTGGACTGCCCATCTGGGAACGATGAAATCGAAGATATTTGCCATGATGCAGATGAAGATGGAATTCCAGCATTTTTTGATAATTGTTCAGGTAAGTATAATCCCGGACAGGATGATTTAGATGGTGATGGTTTTGGAGATACTTGTGATATGGATATGGATGGCGATGAGCGTGAAAACTACTGGGATCCCTGTCCAATGAAGCCTCTTTCTGAAGATGAAATATGTATGAGCGAAGTGCTTATCTGGTGTTATCCAGAAGATTCACCGGCTCAATTTGGTTATGCCAAGCATATTTCTAGAGGAAAATTTGTGTATACAGAACACCCAGATGTTCCGTTAAAATATGGAGTTCAGCCGAATTTCAAGTGTGCTCGGATTTTGGTAGATTACAGTCTTACAGAGGTGTTTATAGGTGCAACCTCTGGAAGTCTAACTACTTTTACTCAAGATTTTGAACCTGAATGGTTGGGAAAATTGGAGCCACCAACGCTTGTTTTTGTCTCCAGAGAAATTTGGGCTTTCCCGATTCCGTTTCCTTTTGGAATGTATAATGAAATGATGCACGGTTTTTCTGTGCAAATCTAAAATATAGCTGGCAGTGTAAAACTGCCAGCTTTTTTAATAAAAGTTTATAAAGTTCTTGTTCATATTGTCATTCCCGGCTTGACCGGGAATCCAGGAGTCTTTAGTCAATGAACAATGATATAAACCTTTGCCCCAGTCAAGCTGAGAATGGCAAAATACTCACACGTCATCCTGAGCGAAGCCGAAGGATCTCGTGAAAGTATTACAAAAACAAAAAACATTCAAAGTTTTTAGAAAACTACCAAAACTAATATGTATAATATTTTAGTTCTTACACATAGTCTTGACTTATAGTTAAAAATGTTGTATAATTTTTACGTAAATAGAGACTAGGCCTATTATATGGTGGTATTGGTATAATGGTTATTACTTCGGCTTGTGGTGCCGAAAATTCGGGTTCAATTCCCGAATACCACCCAAAAACAAAAAACAGCTTTGAAAAAGGCTGTTTTTTATATAAAATAAGAACTATTAAGTTTTAAAGAAAAAATATTTAGTATACATTGCTCGACAAAATATATACTAAATACTAAGATAGTATATGTATAAAGAATTAAAGTATACTAACTATGAATATCGAAATAGGTAAAAACGTTAAGCAAAAAAAAGGTTTTTCTGCTTTTATTCCACATTCTTTTCCAGTGAAGGATATTTTTAATTTTTTCAATGGAAACAATGATAAAAGCAGATGAAGCAAGAGGTTCAGTTTCTAAATTAGACGGAATAACACATAAGTTGCCTAGCACAGATTTTTTTCTTAATATGTTTGTTGCAAAAGATGCTACATCGTCTGCCCAAATAGAAGGAACAAAGGCGACGATGGCAGAAGCTTTGGGAGCAAAGGTTGGACTAGAAGTTGATGATTCTGATGCTGATGATATTTTGTATTATATAAAGGCTTTTAAATATGGAATTGATAGATTGAAGAATTTTCCTTTCTCATTAAGGTTTATAAAAGAATTACATAAAAAATTGATGACTGGGGCAAGATTTACACAATATCCTAATCCGGGAGATTTTCGTGTTTCACAAAATTGGATTGGAGGAACAAATCCGCTTAACGCTTCATTTGTACCTCCACCAGTAATAGATATGAGGCGTGCTTTAGGTGATTTTGAAGAATTTTTACATAATAAAAAAGCGACACTACCTTTAATTCATATTGCATTAATGCATGCACATTTTGAAACAATACATCCATTTCTTGATGGAAACGGAAGAACGGGTCGTTTACTTGTTACAATGATGCTAATTAATAGGGGACTTTTGGAATCGCCCGTTTTATTTCTATCGTCTTATTTTAAGAAACATCAAAAAATATATTATCAAAAACTGAACAATTATCATGAAGGAGAAGTTGAAGCATGGGTTAACTTTTTTTTGGATGGTATTATAGAAATTAGTAATAAATCTATTAATATATGTAAAAATATTACTGAATTATATGAAGAAGATATGTGTAAGTTAAGATCTTTGGGTAAGCGAGAATCAGAAAGTGGTGTAAAGGTTTTAAAAAAGTTGTATGGACAGCCAATTATATCGTCTAAAATTATAATGGAATGGACTGGCTATACTCGTTCGGGTGCTGATAGGGTTATATATAGATTTATAGATCTTGGTATCTTACAACTATTAGATGAAAATGAAATTTATGATAAAAGTTATAGTTATAAAAAATATATTGATTTGTTTTTGAATAATTAAAATTCTAACTTCCTTCAGTAGGCGACCCTAAAATAAAAAACTCGCATTTTTGCGAGTTTTTTATTTTTTGGATTTTACTTTAAAGTAATTTTCCTACTTTTTCAATTGCATCTTTAATTTCTTTTGGATCTGTTCCAACTCTTTCGAAAGCTCTAAGTACTTCTAGTGGAAGTGCAAAGATAACTGTGTTTGATTGATCTGAACTTAAGTCGTTCAAAGTGTTTAAAGTTCTTAAGTGTAATGCTCCTGGAGTCACAGCCAACATTTTTGCTGCTGTTGCCAAGTTTTCTGCTGCCATCACCTCACCAGTAGATTTGATGATTACAGCTCTCTTTTCACGCTCAGCTTCGGCCTGCTTTGCAATTACTCTTTGCATGTCATCTGCCAAAATAATATCTTTTAATTCTACTGACTCAACTTCAATTCCCCAAGGGTCAGAAGCTTTGTCGACGATTTCTTTAATACTTTTTGCAGCAATTTCTCTGTTTGCAAGCAACTCATCTAGTTCCATTTCACCAACAATGTTCCTCATTGTAGTTTGAGCTAGCTGGCTCACTGCAAATTTGAAGTTTTCAATCTCAAGAATAGCTTTTGCGGGATCTGATACTTTGTAATAAATTACAGCGTTAATTTTCGCAGAAACATTATCTTTTGTAATTGCTTCTTGAAAAGGCACATCTGCTGTGCGGATACGAATATCCACTTTTGTCATGCTTTGGAAAATAGGAATTATCAAGTTCCAACCTGGATTTAAAACTTTTGTAAATTTACCAAGTTGAAATTTAACTCCTCTTTGGTATTCGTTGATTTGGCGAATACTCACTAATACGATAACTAGAACTAGTATAAGTACTGTGTACATATAAATATGTTATGAATAATTTTTTTTGAAATAGAATATTTAAAAATAGATCATTAAGTCTGTTTTTAAATACGCTTTCGTTATTAAAGTTTTTAAATTTCTGCCGAGACAAAAAGAAAATTTTTCGCTTATGCCATAGCATAATCTAACTATTTTCTTGAAGTCGTAGGCGGAATTTAGAAATTTTAATAGAAATGGTATTTGAAAATAGTCCCCAGTACCCCCAGCAGGAATCGAACCTACATCCTCGGCTTAGAAGGCCGATGTTCTATCCGTTGAACTATAAGGGCATGAGACAACTTTTTTACAGTTGTATTCATAGGAAATAATAGCTTATTTTTAGCTTTTTGTCAATGAAAATGAAAATTTTTGTATTTTTTTAAAAAAATAATTATAAAAAATAATAATTTTTTGTCCTTCTTCATTTTAATTGTCATCCTCAACTTGATTGAGGATCCAGGATTTGTGTCAACATTCTGGTTATTTAAACTTCTGGATTCCCAGTCAAGCTGAGAATGACAAATTAGAAGTTTTTATTTTTTTGTATCATATTTTATATTTTTTATGGTATGATGTAAACTAACTTAATAAAACATTTATGAAACTAGGAAAATTCAAAATTCCTTTGATAATTTTTGGAATTATTATTATTTTAGGTTCAATTATGACTGCTTACTCTTTAAGCAAAGAAGAGATTTTACCTTATAGATTTGTTGTTGCAGAAAAATCAGACATTTCTCAAGATGTAAGTGTAACAGGAAAAGTAATTTCTAGCAATCAAGTGGAATTGGCTTTTGAAAAATCTGGTAAAATTGGGGCAGTAAACGTAGAAGTTGGAGATGATGTTTATTTGGGGCAAGTACTTGCAAGAGTGTCTAATCCTATTTTGTCAGCACAGATTGCTCAAGCAAATGCAAATTTGCAGGCAGAGTTGGCAAGACTTGCTGAGTTGGAAAGAGGAACAAGACCAGAAGAAATTCAATTGGCAGAAACAAAAGTATTTAATGCAAATAAAAATTTATTGGAAGCTAGGAAAAATTTGGAAAATGTAAAATCAAAAGCTGAAACTGATTTAGATAATTCTTATATTACAACACTGGTGACAGCACAAAAAGCTGTAGGAGTTGGTAAAAATGCTATAGTTTTTATAGCAAATATCCAATCAACATATTATGGGTCTTCCAATGATTTGGTTGTTTTGGAGTTGGAAGATTTTCAATCCAAAGCACTTCAAAGTTTGCTTGGTACGTCGGCTGGAGGTTGGCTTTCTGAATTTATAAGTCCACTGACCGGAGGAGCATATGGAGAAGTTCAAAATGCAATAGATACTCAAGATAGAGTGGATATAGAAGATTCGTCTGTTCGAGCAATTGCAGCACTACAAGACGTGTTAAAAGCGGTTGAAAAAATAAAAGTGACATCTTCTTTTTCTGCCTCAGACAAATCATCTGTAGAGAGTGCAAAAACAAGTGTGACAACTGAAATTTATAATCTTACATTGGCGCAACAGTCTATAGTAGTTCAAAAAGCTACAAATACAAATTCTATACTTACTGCACGAATGGCGATAAGTACTGCAGAAAATACTTTGGCGATAGAAAAAGACAATTTAAATATAAAAAAATCTGGGTCATCTATAGAACAAATAAATGCTCAAAAAGCGAATGTGAACGCATCGCGAGCAAATATACAAAATTTGCAAGCACAATATACAAAAGATATTATCATTTCTCCGATAAAAGGTTTGGTGACAAAAGTAGGAATAGAAAAAGGTGAAATTGTGACAGCAAACAGTCCTATAATTACACTTATTTCTGAGACAAAATTTGAAATTGAAGCCAATATCCCAGAAGTAGATATTTCTAGTGTTGCTTTGGGAAATATTTCAAATGTCACACTGGACGCTTATGGAAACGATGCACATTTTGATGCTATTGTTTCTTTTATAGATCCTGCAGAAACCGTGTTTGAAGGTGTGGCAACATACAGAACAACATTTGATTTTATAGAAGAAGATGAAAGAATTCGTTCTGGAATGACGGCAAATATTGACATTGTAAACAAAACGAAAGAAAATGTAATCGCAATTCCACAAAGAGCTGTGATTAGGAGAAGTGGAGATAAATATGTCCGTGTTTTGCAAGGAGAAATGATCGTGGAGGTTGCAGTAGAAACAGGAATTCGTGGAGTAGATGGAAGTATAGAAATAGTAAGTGGGTTGAAAGAGGGTCAAAAAGTTATTGTTTTTATAGAAGAATAGTATGACAAACAAATACAAAATACATGATGTAGATAACATGATACAAAAAATACATGTCATCCCGAGCGTCAAAGAGGGATTTTGTGAAAGTGGAATAGATTATAAATAGTGATACTGCACAGGGATATTTGCCTGCCGGCACGGGTTCCCTAATTTGGTTCACCAAAGCATAAAACTGACAAATTAAACGTCTTTTCCCGGCACTTCGAACGATAGTGAGGCCGGCACGCCGGCAGACGGGAACCCTTTAAACATTTTTAAAACACTAAATATATTTAATTACAACATTTAAGCAATTTCTCATTCATATTCTTGGATTCGAAATGATAGAGTTTTTAGTCAAACATTTTAATAAGGTGTTTTTTTGTTATAAAATTTTCTAATTTTTTACTTTATATACTTAGTCTAACACCTAAAATCCTTGACAAAAGGACTTTTTTGTGGTATACTTATTTATTAAATAATTAGAAAGTTAGGTTTGAAACAGAATTGTTTCACAAATGTTCCTAAAAATGATAAAAAAGACTGTTTTTGGCTAAATTTAGCTAAAAAAGTTAAAAACAGCGTGTTTTTTTCAAAAACCACTTTTTTCGTAAGTTTAGGTTTGCAAGAGAGAAATTAAATCCCTTTATAAACTTTGGAGGGAAAGAGGTTGGTAAAAAATATGCTAGTAGTTGCCGTGACTCTTGACCTCAAATGAATTTCTAACTTATTTAAGTTTGAGGTTCATCAGAGGCTTCAACTCACCCCAACTTTATTTACAAAAAATTGTAACTAAAGTTGGGAGGAGTTTTCTAAAATTAACTACATATGGAATTTCTTGCACTTTTGATGTTGTTAAAAGGTAAGCCCATATTTGTTTATTGAAAGAATTTATTTTTTTGATAAACTTGCAGGACTGTTTCCAAACACTATTTTTTAAAAATTCGTAAAAACAATATAAAGAAAAGATTTTCCGATAATTTAATACAACTTTTTTTCTTTAATTTTGTTAAGTTAGTTCAATTAAAAATGTGTTTGGAAACAGCCCTTGTTTGTAAGTAATATTGGATCCCTCTCCAAAGGATAAACAAAATATTTTTCTTTTGGAGAGGGATTACTCCTCTTTAAAAAACAAACCCCAGACGATTTATCGTTTGGGGTTTTATAATTTGTATTATATTTTCTCTGTTCCTATTATAATCCAAGCGAACAAAGTGGACGATACAGCGATTTATCCGCTTTCTTTATCTTTATTATGAAACTTTTTATAAACAGATTTCAACTCTCTGTCAGAAATATGAGTATAAATTTGCGTAGTTGTGATAGAGGTGTGGCCCAGCATTATTTGTACGCTTCGTATATCTGCGCCGTTGCGGAGTAGGTCTGTGGCGTAAGAATGGCGAAGTGTGTGCGGTGTCACTTGTTTTGTAATTCCTGCTAGTTTTCCGTATTTTTCTGTTAGTCTCTGAATAGAGCGTGGTGTGATTGGTGCGTGTTCTATTTTTTCACCAGTTTTATTTGGATTGTGAGAGATAAATAAATAAGGATTCATATCATTGCGTTCAGCGATATATTTTTTTACCCAATGTTTTGCTTGTTCGGATAAAAATACAATTCTAGATTTTTGACCTTTTCCTTTTACAGTAAATTCATCGCGTTTTACATTTACATTTTCTTTTTTTAATTTTGCCAATTCAGAGACGCGAAGTCCTGTGCTAAACAACATTTCCAAAATAGATTTGTCGCGATAGGCGATAAGCTTGGTTGTTCTGGAGACTTTTGGGTTTTTTGTTTGCTGAGTTTTTAAATGTTTTTCTGGTGCTTCCAAAATTCTATTCAAATCCGATGCTTCTAGAAAAGTTATATCACGGTCTGGCATTTTCATTAGTTCAATTTTTTCTGGCGTAAGCGTTTTTACATCTCGTTTTGCCAAGTATTTCAAAAATGAGCGCAAAGCAATAAGGTGATAATTTTGTGTATTATTCTTGAGAGGGTCGCCATGAACATCTTCCAATCGGTTTAGCCAAATTCTATATTTTCTAACTTCTTCTAAATTAATTTTTTCTGGTTTTTTGTCGCCAAACCATTCTATAAAACGGTTTACATAAAACTCATAATTTTGTAGTGTTTTTGGACTACGATTTTTTTCTATCTCTAAGTGCTCAAGGAATTCTTGTAGGAACTCTAATAAATTTTTGCTCATATATCTTTGTTAGGGGACTTTATTATATTGTACGACATCATTGACAAAGGGTCAATTTTGTGATATACTGTATTTATAAAGGTCGAACAATGTCTACATAGAACCTGTTCATAATCCTTTTTCGTTCAATTCATTTTATTTTGGCTACAAATCCTATAAAAAAGTTTAATATAATACCATTATCCTTCACTTTTTTATAAAATTTTCGCTCAAAATATAATAAAATTGACTCAAAAAAATATTATGAACAGGTTCTAAAAGGAACTTCAAAAATAAAGAAGTTTCAAAATTAACTCTTAACCAAGAGTAGACAACAAGTCCGTAATTACGGCAAAAAAACAAAAATAAAAATAAAATCCATATGCAAAATAAACAAGAGCTAATTAGCTCAGAAAATTTTACTGTAGTTTACTATTATCTTACGGCAGCCCTGTTAGTTTCAGTTGCTGTTTTTTTATTTCTACCTCGTAGTTCCGTAGCGTAAGTTTGGTTGTATAAGTTAGTTTCCTTAGATTTTTAGAGTAGGCTCACTACATAATTCATTTTAGCCAATGTTTTATAAAATTGGCTACAAACAATTATGTAGTGAGTCTAAATACAATTCAAAGTTAGTTTTCATGCTTCACAATTCATTTCATTTCGGTTCGTAATCCTTAAAATTTAATTATAAACATTTTTTCTCAAACATCTTAACCTTGAGTTAAGGCAACAAAAAAAGTTTTTTCTTAAATTTTTAAATAGTTCTTTTTACAATTTAATTCCGTTTTCATTTTAAGCGTTATAAAAAATAATAATTTTATGAATAATAATTATGAAACAGGATTAAATAATCCTGAACAAAACAAAGTAACTAATGAACAAATGTTAGGGTTTTTAAAAGACTATGTTGAAGCTGTCAAAGTTTGGACTTCTGAAATTATGTCTGAAGAAGTTTCTATTGGTTGGAATAAATCTGTGATAGCAAAAGAGGAGTTTAAAAAATTATATAAGACACTTTCTATAGAAGAGCAAGATAAATTGGATAAATATTTAGAAGATAGATATCCTGCTAGTGAGTTGTTTTATATTAAGAGAAATGAGGATTGGGAAAACAAGGATGCGGTTTAATATCTTTTGATTTAAATATTATCCGAAAGAGTCACAAGCTATGTGGCTCTTTATTTTTTGTCTTTTTTATGGTTTAATGTTTAGATATGAATAAATTTTATTTAATTTTGCCAAACATAAGGTCGTGCCACAATGTGGGTGCAATGTTTCGGACTGCGGACGCTTTTGGTGTTTCCAAACTTTTTTTGTGTGGATATACAGCTTGTCCTCCAAAACCACAAATAGACAAGGTTTCTTTGGGTGCAGAAAAATGGATGAAATGGAAACATTACAAAAGCGCGAAGCGTTGTATAAATATTTTAAAAAAGAAAGGTGTAAAAATCGTTGCCTTGGAGCAAAGTGAAAAAAGCGTACTTCTTCAAAAAGCAAAATTTAGCGGGCCAATTGCACTTGTGGTAGGGAATGAAGTGGATGGAGTAAATCCTGAAATTTTGAAAATGTGTGACGAAGTGGTTCATATAAATATGCAAGGTAGAAAAGAAAGTCTAAATGTAAGTGTTGCTGCTGGGATTGCAATGTATGAAATAGCTAGTCAGATTAATTAATATTTTTTTGAATTTAAAATTAGTGATATAATAGTTATATGAATAATTTTAATTCACAACATACTTTGAACTTGTTGGAGCTTTTTTATAATGATTTGCCACCAATGGTTCCTGTCGAGGTGGAGGATAGGATGGGGCAGGTTTTAAAAAGTGCTAGAAAAAATGAGGCTGATTTGCAAGAATTGGAGCAAATAGCTATTTTTTTTGGTAGATATCTGTGGCCTTTTTGGAGGTCTTTTTATGATTTGATAGGTGAGCACCATAAAAATTTGGGAGAAGGTTTTTTTGTGGACAAATTGGAAAATAATTTAAAATCTAAATATAGAGATTATAAACACAGTGGAAAAACCTTCAGCGATATTAAAAAAGGAAGAGGAATAGAGGATTTTTCTTATGAAGAACGCAGACTTTTGAATGAGTTTTTGGTAGAAGTTGGTGGGGATATTAAAAAATTTACGAAACAGTCTATTTATAGCACCTCAGATAAAAAATATAGAAAAAATATAGAAAAATATCGTAAAATTTTGAAAGAGGTGGATAAAACTTTGGAAAAATTGAGAAAAATGGCAGAAGAAAACGAGAAAGATTGTCCAAGTTTGAGTGAAGAAATAATTTCAAAAGTTCAGTATTTTGAAAATTCATTGTGCAGGTTTGCACCAGAGTTAGATTATAGAGAAGTATTTGGAGCAGAAGAACATTTTTGCAATAGAAAAAAAGAAAAACAAATTTTTAATAGATAAATATGGTACCGAAATATTCATTAGATTTATATAAATTATTGTTAGACCAAAAACCGGCTGGATTGCCTGTTGCTGTTTTTACAGAAGGGCAGAAAGACTATAAGCGTTTGGAAAAAGAAGCACAAACTCCAGAGCAAGTAGAGTTTTCTATGATAAGTTATGGAAAAAAAGTTTGGCCATTTATGCAGGCGCAAAATAAATTTTTGGAGCTTTATGGAGAAGAAAAAAGAAAAGGTTTTTTTCTAGATTTACTGCCAGAAAACTTAAAGGAAAAGTGGAATAGGTTTGAGTCTGAAGGTGGAGAAATGCATAATTATAGAGAAGGGGATAAATATGAAAATTATTTTTCTGTGGAAGAGGATTTGGAAATAGAAAAAGCAGAAGTGGAAGCAAACAGTAAACTGAAAGAATATATTTTGGATTTGGCACAAAATGAAAAAAAAGATGAATACAGAAAATTGGTAGAAAAACTGGAAAGTGAGCAAGAAGAAATGACACAGAAAATAGAAGAATTGCGAGGATTAAAAAAAGCGGGATCAAAATGGGTAGAGGAAATTGATGTAGAAATTGATTTTTTTAAAAAAGGTTTTGCAGAAATAGAAGAGCGTCCAACTGTAGAAAAAATACAAGGGAAAATTGATTTTTATCAAGGTCAAATTGATGCGGGGAATAAATAAAAGAAGTAAGTTGTGCGGAATAAGTAGATTAAGTAATGAAAAAAAAGATAAAATATAAATAGTGAAACAAACACGAGATATTTCGACTCCGTTTCACTCCACTCAATATGATGTGAATAAAAAAACACGTTATCCTGATCGAAGCATAAAATACTCACACATCATCCTGAGCGAAGCCGAAGGATCTCGTGAAAGTATCACAAAACAAAAAATAGTGAATTAAACAGATAAAAATGTTTAAACATAATAGAAAAATGAGTTGTTGGTGATAAGAAACGGGTTTAAAATAAAAATAAAAAATAACTTTTTAAAAGAGTTATTTTTTATTGTAAAAAATGTGGATAACTATCGTGAAAGCGTCTTAAAAAAAGGCTCAAAAAATGGTATAATATTTACATGGCTCTAAACAGAGGCGATTTGTTTATATTTGGAAATAAACTAAAAGAATTGTGCTTCATAAAATAAATAAAAAAGTACAAAAATACCTAAGGAAACTTGGTGGTTCTTTTGGTTTTGGAAAAAGAAAAAGGAATGATATAAATTTTCTTTCAAAAACAAAGAAAAAAAGAAGTAATAAAAAACACGTCATATTGAGCGTAGTGAAACGAAGTCGAAATATCTCGAAAAAGAATAACCAGAATTGTGAATATTCAAAGTCTTGTGATACAAAAGCGAGATCCGTTCGATTGCATTCCGCTTCGTTCCATTCCGCTCAGGATGACGGGAAGAATGGTGATACAAAAGTAAGTTTTATTTCTGTCATTTCGAACGAAGTTAGGAATCGCTTGAACATTTTTAAATCAAAGAATGGCGGTAAAAAACACGTCATATTGAGCGTAGTGAAACGAAGTCGAAATATCTCGAAAAAGAATAACCAGAATTGTGAATATTCAAAGTCTTGTGATACAAAAGCGAGATCCTTCGACTTCGCTCAGGATGACGTGATTAAAGAGGGGATTGTTCGAAGATGGGATGGTTCTCAAAATCATGAAATAGTTTCAAAAAAGGACAGAAAAAAGAAACTCAGAAATTTGGCGAAGAAATATGCGGTGAGACCAAACCAAGAAGTTCTAGGAGTTAGGACAAGTGTATTGGTGCACTATTTGAAAAGTATTGTATTTTTTCCTTTGTTTATCCTTCATTTTTTCACACCAAACTTCTTTAAAGGCAATGTAAATCTTTGGACAAACTTAAAAGAAATATTTATATCAAAGAAGTTTCACCCTTTGCGAGTTGCTTTTGTTTCTTGGGTATTCTTTCTTGTAGTTATGATTCAAGCCACTATTTATTTTGTAGACAAAGCACCACCAATTTGGGCTGCTACTTATGATTTTGTGCAGACAGAATGGACAGCAGCGAGTACTACCGCAACAGGAGTACACCCAACAAACAAAACAGGTTGGACACTTTATGATTCTGCTTCTAGTTCAATATCAACAGGAACAGAGCTTACACTAAGTCTAGCAGACACAAACAACACACAAACATCAAACGCAGATTTTGATGGTGGGACTCACTCTTCTACCACTGCGTCTAATGATACTTTAAATTTAGGAACAGATATAAGTTTTACGGATTTATCCGACAGGTCTTCTAATACATATTTTCCTGTCTCAGGTCCATATGATATTTTTGTATCAGGCACACTCGCATATTTGGCAGACGGTAGTGGAGATTTTAGAATATTAGATGTGACAGATCCTTATAATCCTAATATTTTGAAAAGTATAACACTTACAAATAAGGGGTATGGTGTTGAACTTGTGGGTACTTTGGCTTATGTGGCTGCTGGAACAGACGGTTTAGTTATTATAGATGTAGCTAATTACGCAACAGCTTCTATTATCGGTAGTGTTGCAACTGTTGGTGCTCAAGATGTTTTTGTCTCTGGTACTATCGCTTATGTTGCAGATAGTACTGGCGGCTTAAGGATAATAGATATTTCTAACCCTACTACTCCCAATATTATTGGAACTTATCTAGATTCTGGTATAGCTTACTCCGTCACTGTTTCTGGTACAGTTGCATATTTAGCAGATTATTATAATATTAGAACTATAGATGTGTCTAGCTCTACAAACCCAACAGTTTTAGATAGTTTAGCTATGACCAGGGCTTATGATGTTGTTGTTTCTAATACTATTGCTTATGTGGCAGATTATACAAATGGTTTAAAAATTGTAGATATTGCCAGTTCTACTAATATTAATCTTTCGACTACTTTTGATGTTGTTGAAGGAAGTTCTTACAGTTTAGATTTGGTTGGTACAAATGTCTATCTTGCAGAAGATAGTGGTACTGATGGAGGTGTAATAATAATTGATGTTTCTAGCTCTACCAATCCTATTGTAATAGCAAGAAATATGTCTTTTTATTCGATAAGATATTTAAATGTTTTTAATGATATTGTATATTTGGGAAGTACCTCTTATGGTACTTTAAGTATTTTAGATGTGTCTAGTTTTACATCTTTAAGTAAAACAGGAAGTGTTAATTTTGAAGATAATTATTCTGGAGAACTTTTTGTTTCTGGAGACTTGGCATATGTTGTGCAAAGTACTTTTAATAAGATGAAAATAGTAGATATTTCTAATCCTAATTCACCGGTTGTTTTGGGGACTACAGCAACAATGGGAGATAGCACAAACAATGTTTTTGTCTCTGGTTCAATTGCATATGTAGCTGCAAGAAGTTCTGGTCTTAAAATAGTAGATGTCTCTAGCTCTACGGCACCTGTTATTTTGGGAACTTATAATACAACTAATTATGCTTATGATATTTTTGTCTCTGGCACAATTGCATATGTGGCAGATTTTTCTGCAGGGCTTCATTTAATAGATGTTTCTAGCTCTACTGCACCAACTCTTTTGGCGACACAAGATACACCAGGTCTTGCGTATGCTGTTGTGGTTTCTGGCACAATTGCATATGTAGCAGATGATAATACGGGAGGACTTCAAATAATAGATGTTTCTAGCTCTACTGCACCATCAATTGTTGGTTCATATACTGCTTGTGGAAGTAATGTTTATGATTTGAGTGTGATAGGAAATTATGCTTACCTTGCTTGTGGGGTAAATGGATTATATGTTGTAGATGTTTCTAGCTCTACTGCACCAACACTATCTGATTCTATAAATATTGGAGTAGTGGTTAGAAATATTTCAGTTTCTGGAGATTACGCTTATTTATCAAGTTCAAAAGAGTTTGCTGTAATAAACATATCTGATCCTGCTAATATAACTCACGCTTCAAATAGATCGTACAATACTCTTTCAGATGTCTTTGTGTTGGATAATTATCTTTATGTGTACAATTCAAAAAACAGTACTAGCTATTTAGATATAATAAAAGTACAAAATTACAAAACTTCAGGAACTTTCACCTCCTCAATAATAGATACAACTGCAAATGTTTCTTTTGGCGCACTTTCTTGGAATGGTGCTCTCCCATCAAATACAACTCTAACAGTAAAAGCCAGAACATCTGATGATTCTGGTATGAGCGGAGCAGGAGAGTGGGGAACATGTACTTCTCTAAGTTCTGGCACAGACATCACAGATGACGCTACTTGTGTATCGGATACGAATAGGTATGTGCAATACCAAGCTATTCTAACATCAAGCGATGTGGACGCAACACCAACAATAGAAGATATCACAATAGTTCACCAAAGCTATCCACTCACAAATCAAAGCCTAATATCTTCTGCTTATGACACTGGAAGCTCTGCAAATGTAATGGGTGATATGTCTTGGATAGAGACAAAACCAACAGGTTCAAATGTGAGGTTTCAACTTCGTACAGCACCAGATTCTAGTGGCTCTCCCGGAACATGGACTTCTTGGTTGGGCCCAACTAGTGATGCAGATTATTATTCTACTCCTGCTGGCGGACACACAATAAACAGCACAAATACAGATGGAGTAAATGATCAGTGGGTTCAGTATAAGGCTATCTTAACTTCCGATGGAATAAATGTGCCAATACTTTCAGATTTAAATATGACATATGTGGTAAATGATGCTCCAAATTTTGAAAGCACAATTACTGCTGTACAGGCTACAAGTACTGGTTATATAAACATAGCATATTCTGTTCGTGATACTGACACTGCATCAAGTGGTGTAAACTGTGCTGAATGTGTTACACCGTCTTTTCATTATTCTACAGATAGTGGAAACAATTGGACTCCAATTACCACCGGACTTTCTGCAAATGCAACATCTACAAAAACTGTTACAACTACCAACTATACAACATATACCCCAACATGGAATTCAAAAGCTCAAATAGATGGGACATACTCCACAACATTTGCAATTCGCGTGACAATAAACGATGGAGAAGGTGCAAATAATACAGCACTTAGCTCGTCTACTGTCTTTACTGTGGATGTAAAAGATCCAACTCCAGGTATTATTCCAATATATGTGGAGGCTACATCCACACCAGCATTGGTAACACTTTCAGGATCAGATGATAGCGCTGGTTTGCAAATGTGCGTGACTATCCAAAGCGATTATTCAGATTGTAGTAGCTACACTGACTACAACACAACATCATCATTATCATTTGTGACAGACCCAGACACAGGATATGTGAGATTTAAAGATGCTTATCAAAACACATATTCTGCAAGTGCATCAACTGCCGAGACACCAGAGCTAATTATTTTGAGAGATCTTTCAAATGTAAGTACAGATGAATATCAACATTTCTTTGCATGGAGAACTGTATCTGAACCATTTAATAGGTATCAAGTGTGGCAATCGACAAATGGTACAGACTTTTCTATTTTGACAGAGGTGACCACAAGAACGACAAACTATTATTTTAATCGTAGTTTGGTTTCCTCATCGGAATATTATTATAAAGCAAATACAGTAGATGATGATGGAAATGCTTCTTTTTTCTCTTCTGTTTTGTCCGACCAACCAAATGGGCAGGGTGGTTCTGATGCTACATCTCCAACCATTACAAATGTGACAACCTCCACACTGTCCACTCAATCTGTAGTTATAGTTTGGGATACAGATGAGCTTTCTGATTCTACAATTACTTATTCTACAACTCCTGCTACATTTACAACTTCTGTGGGTGTTTCAACTATGGTGGATAGCGTTTCTGCAAGTGGAGATCAGCATTCGGTTGCAATAACAGGGCTTACTCCAAATACTACCTATTATTATCAAGCAAAATCGGTAGACCCTTCTGGAAATATAGGAACAGAGGTAAATGGTGGAGATGGCTATTCATTTACAACAGTAGATGGACCTTCTATCTCGGCTGTAACAACTAAAACAGTTTTAAACACAAATGCTACAATTACTTGGAATACAGATCAATCATCGAATACTTCTATATTTTATTCAACAAATTCAGATCTTTCTGAGGCAACAGAGCTTACAGTTTCTGAAAGTGTGACAGAACATACCGCAAATGTGACTGGGCTTGTCGCGGCTACAACATATTACTATTATGTTGTTTCTGGTGTTGCTGTAGATAATAATGGCGGAAGTTATTATTCTTTTACTACATCAAATGATACGGTCGCGCCAGTTTTAACAGCGATTACCGCAATTGGCGTCACAGACGACGATGCTGTAATTACTTGGACATCAAACGAAGGGGCAACATCGCAAGTTCAATATGGGGTTGCAACTGGAGTGTACGATACTATTACAATAGAAAATTCCAATTTAAATACAAATCATGCTGTTACTTTGACAGGGCTTACTGTAGATACACCTTATTTCTATATTGTTGTTTCAACAGATGGTTCTGGTAATACTTCAACTTCTACAGAATATACATTTACAACTTTGGAGTTGTTATCAGAAGAGTCAGCTGTAGAAATTAGAGAAGCAGCAGCAGAAGCGACAGGTCAGGCAAATGCATCTTCTGGAGGAATGATAATTATTCAAGGAGGAGATTCAATCCCACCATCAATATTTAATATAAATGTAAAAGACATAACAATGGATTCTGCTGTAATGACTTGGGAAAGTGATGAGGTTGGAGATAGTATTGTGGAGTTTGGACTTTCTGATTCTTATGGAAGTATTGCTGGTTCTGTTGCAAATGTTACTAATCATGAAGTCACAATACTTCATTTGTCTGCTGGAACAACATATCATTACCGTGTGACGACATTAGATGCAGGTGGAAATAGAACAAATTCGGAAGATTTTACTTTTGAGACAAAAACATTTTTGTCGGAAGAAGATTTGGCAGAAATAGACGATGAAGGCACGTCTGAAAGTTCATTTGCAAACCTATTGCAAAGAACTCGTGAGTTGATTGCAAAAATGGCAACACAAGTTTCTGTAGCAGCACTTGAAAGGGAGGTAAATACACAATATAAATCATTGCGAGAATTGGCGCGATTAATTCCGTCACCACTTATCGGAGGTCAGCCAGTGGTTGATGCGGGGGCAACTTCTGCGCGTATTTCGTGGACAACAGATAAAAACTCTAATTCTTTGGTAGCTTTTGCCCAATCTAATATTTTTGGGAATACAGGAAAATATAGCCAGGTTGTAGGTAATTCAGATGCAGATGTGACAGAACATACTGTGGTAGTAAATGAGCTAAGTCCAGGAACATCCTATAATTATCAAGTGCAAAGTAAAACTCCAGTAAGCCCTCTTTCAAAATCACCAAATTTTATATTTATCACAAGACAAGAAGAGGTGGAAATTACAAATTATAGAATAGACTCTTCCGCTATGGATCAAGCCAATTTTTATTGGGTGACAAGTGTAATTGCAGACTCAAAAGTTACATATACTCCATATAGAGATGGTGTGTTGTCATTTGATGAGGCAGTTTCAAAAGATGATAAAGCTATGACAACAATTCACGAAATTGAGATCAGAGATTTTGAAGGGGGAATTGTGTATCAAATAGAACTTTCTGGAAAAGATGTTTCCGGAAACATAGTCTCAAAGGTAATCCCAACATATTCTACTACTGATATAGACATGGCACCTATAATTTCACAAGTTCAAACAGATTCTGCAATGCTGCCTGGAGATGATCAAAGAATTCAAGCTGTGATTTCTTGGGCTACAAATGAGCCGTCAACAAGTCAGATTTATTTTCAAAAAGGATTTAGCACTTCAGACACATTGAAAAGTAAGACAGCACTAGATCCAAATTATGTAAAGAGGCACGTTCTGGTTCTTACAAATTTTGAACCAGGCTCTGTTTACCAGTTTCAAGTAGAAAGCAAAGACTCAACTGGAAACATAACAAAATCAAGAACATTCACAATTCTAACACCAAAACAAAAAGAAAGTGTGTTCCAAGTTATTTTGAAGAACATTGAGGAAACATTCTCATGGGTTGGTGAATTGGGGATTTAAAAAATAAAGGTTCATTTATACTAAATTAATATTTGTCATTCCTAGCTTGACTGTGAATCCAGAGTCTACAAAATATAATTATTTTATATAAAAATATATAAACTATAATAATTACATTGTAATATAAATCCTGCCTGCCCGTCGGCAGGCTGGGACCCTCAATCAAATTAAAAATGACAAAAATCCCACACATCATCCTGAGGGGAGTTTTCCATCACGTCATCCTGAGCGAAGCCGAAGGATCTCGATTCAGGATCATTAAAACACAAAATACTCAAAGTTCTAATGATACAATCCCGAGATATTTCGACTCCACTCCGTTCCGCTCAATATGACGTGTATTTTATTTTGTCATTCCCGACCCTGATCGGGAATTCAGAGTCTATAAATTAGAATTATTTTATATAAAAATATATAAACTATAATAATTACATTACTATGCAAACCTTGGATCCCCGATCAAGTTAAAAATAATAGACAGGCATATATTCAGGATGATAGAAAATAAAAAAAGAGTTTTAAAACTCTTTTTTTATTTTTGTTCTAATTTAAGTGAAGAGATTTATCAAAGCAAACAAAGTTTACTAATTCATTAAACTAGGCGATATACTAAATATTATCGATTTATTGCATATTTTAAAATCTCGCCAGCAATATCTTTTTCTGTTGCTTTTGTAATTCCTTCCAGTCCTGGATTCGAGTTTAACTCTATTATTAGTGGACCCTTTTTGCTTCTTATAATATCTACACCTACTATTTGTAACCCGCATACTTTTGCCGCTTTTAATGCTAATTTTTCTTCTTCTTTTGTAATTTTTATTTTTTTTACACTTCCACCAAGTTTATAATTTGAACGAAACTCTCCTTTTTTCATTGCTTTTCTTTCCATTGAAGCTACGACTTTGTTTCCTATTATAAAAACTCTTATATCTTTTCCTTTTGCTTCTGCTATAAATTCTTGAATTAAAAGTGGTGGAAATTCTCTGCTACCGACTATTATACTCGCAAAAGAAATTAGACTTCTTTTACTTTCCAAAATAAAAACCCCTCTACCTTTTTTGCTATCTAGAATTTTTACAATATAGGGCGGTTTTCCAATTTCTTTTATGATAGAATCTATTTGTTTTATAGATCCTAAAAGAAAACTTTTTGGTGTTGGTATGCTATATTTTGCCAATATTTGAAGTGTGTGAAATTGATCTCGTGTTTGAGAAATTCCTTGAATTCTGTTTATAACTTTTGTACCGTTAAGTTCAAATTGATGAAGTATTGATTTGTGGAAAACACTACTTGTAGATGATACAGTTTTTCTGAATAATATTTTTTTTATTCCTTTTAGTATTTTGTCATTTTCAAAAAGGGTAAGTTTTCCATCTTCTATTTTTAAATGACAATGTTCAGTATATATTGTTTTTAGTTCTATATTTAATTTTTTTGCAGACTCTCCCAAGATTCTTGTACTTACTGAAGAGTTTTCAGGTTTACAGGTTGTGAGTAGGTAAACTTTCTTTTTCATATTACTTGATTTCGATTCTGATAGCTTTTTCCAATTTCCTGACATCAGCTAAAAGTTGTGATCTTTCTTTGTTAAATAATATAATATTAAATATGCTTATTCCACCATTTCTAGCAAACAGACACTTGTCTCCCGGTTTTTTTCTTATATTTATTTTTTTGAAGGATTCCAATTTATTTGCTTTTCTTAGTCCAAAAACTTTGACCAATTCTCCTTCTTTTGGTGTAAAAAATTTCATTGCAGTTGCATAACCTTTTATCTTTTTTGGAATAATAGGTTTTTTACCCATATGTATTAAAATGTCGTTCATATTATGATCTATGTTTGCAGTCATTTGGTATAAATCATGCCTAAAACCGCCAATTCTTGCTCCTACTTCTATAATTTTCCAGCCGTCTTCATTTCTCATCATTTCTATGTGTGCTGTTGTATTTTTTAGACCCAAGGCTTCAACTGCTTGAACCGCGACATATCGTGCACCTTCTATTGTTGCAGACTTTAGTTTAACTGGTGTAGTTTGTTTGTAGCCAAAGAAATCGTCTCCGCCTATTTCTTTTCCAGTCGTCACTCTCACAAGTGGACAAAAGTAGGTCTTACCTTTGTTGTCTACATAAGCATCTATACTATACATACTTCCTTCTAAAAATTGTTCTACCAAGACTTTTGGTTCCCAATTTCCACCAGACTCTTTGTGTACTTTTTTAATTTTTTTGAAAACTTTTTTTAGTGTTTTTTTTAATTCTTCTTTATCAAAACACATTGTGACAAGCCTGCTTCCAGCTAGGCCTGTAGGCTTTACAATCAAAGGAAAGCCAACTTTTTTTGCAATTTTATTTATAGTTTTTTCTTCATAATCTTTTACGATTGTGTATGTAGGAGTAATTTTCTTGTTATGTGTATGTAATCTCTTTCTCATTAATAATTTATCCGAAGACCACAAAAGAGATTCACTTGTTGGTGTTTTTAGATATGGAAGGTTTGGTATTACTTTTGCAAAGTTTTGAATCTGATCTTCTCCACGACAAGTGACTGCAATAAATGAGTCTCTGTGTGGTAGTAAAGCTTTTTGTATGCTGTTTACAGATTTAGTTTTACAAGAAATTAAAATATCCACCATATCTAATTTTTTTGGTGTTTTTTTATTGTCGTGTAATAGTGCGGTTTTAAATTTTTCTCCAGTTTTCTCTTCGTAAGCTTCTAAACTTTTTGAAATACCAGAGATGTATTTACCTACAAACAAGATTATATTTTTTTTCATAATTAAAAAGTATAAAATACTTAGACATTATGCACTAAAATGAATAAAAAATCAAGCTTAAAAGGACTTGATTTTGTTTTTTGTCATTTAAATTGATTTCGGAATTATTTTTTTATATTTTTTTATCATTGTTAAAGTTTGCCGCTTACTTAATAATCCAACTTGTGCACCAAATTTTTGTATTACCCCTGCTGAGTTTGCGGTACCCCACTGCACAGCTTCTTTTATTGTGTGTCCTTGTACCAAAGCGGACAAAAAACCACTTGTAAAAGCATCACCGGCGCCTGTTTTAGCCTTTGCTTTTAGTGGGTAAATTGGCATAAATAAAAATTCTTTTCCGTCTGTTGTGTACGATCCTTTTTTACCGTTTGTAATTACAGCAATTTTTGCACCAGTTTCCAATAAAGCTTTTAAGGTACTTTTTTCGGTTTTTTTCTTACCAACTATAATTTCCGCCTCTTCTTTGTTTAAAATAATTGCGTGAGCGTAGGGGAGTATTTTTTTTAGAATTTTCAAACCGTCTTTCAATTGGTATGTTCCTGGGTTTACAGCAAGTTTTATGCTTGGATTTTTTTTAAGATGAGAAATTAATTTTTTTTGAATTTTTTCAAATGATTTACTAAGCGATGTATAATAAATCCAATTAGTTTTTGGAATGTTTAATAAGGTGTAATTTCTTTTTGGGTGTTGAGACAGAATTGTACGCTCACCTTTGAAATTTAATACAATTGCGTAGCGAGTTTCTTGTTTTTTAACCTGTATATGTTTTATATTTACACCAACTTTTTTAAGGCTCGATAAAATAATATGACCGTTTAAATCGTCTCCAACTTCTGTAATAATTGTAGAGTTTAGCCCAAAAAGATGTGTACCAACTGCTACATTTGCGGCATTTCCACCAACAGACTGAGCGGATCCTGTGATAGGAATTTTTTCTGCATAATTTAGACAGAGTTTGCAATGTTCTTTTTTGATATCGCAATGAACTGTAGCGTCGTCTATCATTATATAAGTATCCAAAACACTATCTCCAATTGTAATTATATCTGTATGCATTTTTTTATAATTAATTTATTATATTATAGCATATTTGAGGATCGTTTCCACGTCATCCTCAGCGAAGTCGAAGGATCTTATCTTAATTTCACTCAAACATTCATCCAAAAATTAAAATTAAAATTTAATTTATTTTTAGGTAGTTAAATGTTCGGGGATTAAAAAAAGATCGAATTTACTTCGATCTTTTAAGTTTTCTTTTTTTGGTTACCACAATAAACGCAGGTTCTTTTTTTGTTGGAACAGGGTAAACATAATTTAGAAGATAATGTTAAAAAAAGAGCTTTACAGTCAATGCAGATTCTAAAAACACATGATGTTTGTTTTTTGGGGCAATCACAAACTTCTTCATTCACTAGTTACTCCTTTTTTTTTTGCCACAAATATGACATCTACTATTTTTTTTTGCGCATTTTTTGCAGGTTAAAAATGTTTTACTTGCTTTTAATTGCCCACATTTTTCACACCAGCTCATAATGGCAGGGTATTGTTCTGTATTGTGACCTTTGCAAACATCTTGTTTACCATTCATTGCTTACTCCTTTTGTTAAAGAACTTCTTGGTTAAATTCTATAATTTCTAAAAGTTTAAGTCAAATAAAAAATTATCAGGGAAGATAATTTTTTATTTTGAATTTATTTTATTTTGTTTCAAATCTGTTTATATAATCAATTGCACTTAGTACTGCTATAACACCTTGTCCAGCAGCGATAACTATCTGTTTGTGTGGTATGTTCGTTACATCGCCGGCAGCAAAAATTCCTTTGCAACTAGTTTGACATTTTTGGTCGATTTTTATTGATTTTTGTTTATCTTTGTTTACACAGTCTATAAAATAGGAATTTGGAATTGTTCCTATGTGGACCATCACTCCACCAACTTCTAATTCTTTTTCTTTTTTACTTTCGCTATCTTCATATTTCAAACTAGAAACCATTTTATCACCCAAAATTTTTGTTGTGTTCGCATTATAAATTATCTCTATATTTTTTGCTTTTTTTACTTTGTCTATTAAAATATTTTCACCTTTTGGAAAACCACCATTCATTTCTTTTGTATTTGGTTTGTTTGATATTAAATAAACTTTTTCAGCAATCCCACTCATCATAAGAGCAGATTCTAGACCTGCATTTCCAGCGCCAATTGTGGCTGTTATTTTTCCTTTAAAAAGTGGGCCATCGCAAACTGTACAATATGTAATACCTTTTCCACGAAAATCTTTTTCACCTTGAATACCTAGCTCTCGTGGGTGTATTCCACTTGCTACAATTATAGATTTTGTATCAAGTTTTACTTTTTTAGCACCTTTTTTTGTGTGAACTATATGAATATTATCTTTTTGTTCTATTTTTAGGACTTCTGTTCCTTCGCGAATTTCTGTGTTATAAAATTTGGCGTGATCTTCGAAATTCTTTGCCAATTCCATTCCATTTATTTTTATAATTCCAGGCCAGTTTCCAACTTCTCCAGAAAGTGCAACCTCTCCACCAATATCTTTGGATATTACTAAAAATTTTAAATTTCTACGCGCCGCGTAAACAGATGCTGAAAGTCCTGCGGCCGACGCTCCAATTATTATCAAATCGTACATATTTTTTAAATTATATAAAATAAATCACATCATCCTGAGCGAAGTCGAAGGATCTCGATTAAATTTCATAGAATTATAAATATATAAAATTCTTATGAAATAGACACGAGATATTTCGACTTCACTTTGTTCCGCTAAATATAACATATTAATTAGTTTACCAGATTATTGAAAAAAGTTAAATTTTCAGCTGGAGTTCCGTTTTCATTGAAAATTGCACTTCCAATACATAAAATATCGGCGCCAGCTTTGGAAATATTTTTTGCAGTTCCTTCGTTTACCCCTCCGTCAACTTCTATTTTAATGTGCGGAAATGCAACTTTTATTTTTTTTATTTTTTCTAAAACTTTTTTCTGAAATTTTTGCCCAGATTTTCCTGGACTTACTCCTAAAAAGAGTATGTACTCAAGGTTTGGTAATAAAAATTCTATTTTTTCGATTGAAGTTTTTGGATTAAGTGCAAAGCCAACTTCAAAACCAAAATCTACAAGTTTATGAAAAAGTTCCAAATTTATTTCTTTAAAAGATTCGGTGTGAACAACTATTCTTTGTACATTTGAGAGACTTTCCCATTTTTTTAATTCTTGAATTGGATTTTCTACCATTAAATGCAATTCATAACTTAAAGTTGTTGGAATTTCTTTAATTTTTTCTGCATCAGCCCAATTTTTCCAATGTGTAAATTTGCCATCGGCGATATCAATTTGAACTAAATCAACAGAATTTTCTACTGATTTTATTTGTTTTTCAAATTCGTTTTGTGATATAACATTTATTGCTGGGATTATTTTAATCATACAATTTTTTCTATTCTTCGGATATGTCTTTCTTCATTTGTAAATTCTGTGTTTAGCCAAAGTTCTATTGCTGTCTTTGCTTCTTCTTCGTTTAGAAATCTTGCGCCTATTGAAAGTATATTTGCATCATTATGCTCTCGTGAAAGTTTTATAATTTCTAAATTTCCTCCATAAAAAACTACAGCGCGAACATTTGGGAAACGGTTTGCCGCCATAGCTTCACCTTGACCGGAACCACCAAAAATAATGGCTTTTTTATTTGGATTTTGTGATATCTCTTTTGCGACTAAAGATATAAAATCTGGATAATCATCTTTTTCATTATGCTCTACTGCTCCTTTGTCTTCTATTTCAAAATTTCTTTCAATTAAAAATTGTTTAATTTTTTCTTTTAGTTCAAAACCGGCATGGTCTGTTGCTAAATATATTTTTTCCATATTATTTTATAAAATAAGTATAATCTTATTCTACACCTTTATTTTGAATTGACAAAACTTGGTTTTTGTGCTAAAAATGGTATTAAGCACATTACAATAAAATAGAGGAGTTGAAAAGGAGGTAAAATGACCAAATTAAGTTTGGGCTACAAAATAGTCAAAAAAATTTGTAAAGCTTTGCATAAGAAAACTTTTGTGCAAAGTGATTTAACATATAAAATTGCGAAATATTGTGATTTTAGCACTTTGGAGCGGTTAATTTTTGAGATAAACAGGTTGGCAAAAGAGGAGGATGAGCCTGCTATTGAACTCAATGATGATAATCGGGATATTTTTCAGATAGATCCTGTAATTTATTACGAAGTTTTCCCAGAAGAAAAAACTAAAGACAAAAAAGGAGGTTAAGATGGTGATAGAAGGAACACAAGAAAATCTAAAACAAAAATTGGGTTTTATTGATTTTATTGATTTTCCTCTGGAGTTTATGAATGCGTTTAATTGGATCTTTGGACAATGCCGAAGATCTAAGGGTAAGGAAGGGTATATCGTAATAGAAAAAGGACATATTCCAGCCAAAAGTAATGAGAAAACTGTAGGGTTGAGAGAAAAAGAGGAGGCCAGCAAAAGAAAAAGATTTTTACAGAAAATGATAGAGCTTTGTGCTATTAAATCAAGTAACCGTATTTATTCTGTGAAAAGAGATAGAGTTTTTGAATTAAATAGGCAGATTAGTTACGAAAGAGATAATAAAATATTATGCCATTTAAAAATTTTGCAGGAAAGAATTTTGAGTACTCATAGGTTGACCAAAATTTTTAAAGAGCATCTTGTAAAATATGAAGCTATGAAAAAATATGATATGCGAGTTGCAACGGCAGTTTATTTGAAAGAGTTTAATCAGCTTAAATTTAGACTTGAAGATTTGGAATTTGAAATAAACGAATTTGGTAGTTTCGAAAGCTTAATTGCAGAATACAAGATTTTGAGAGCTTGGATGAATTTGGACGAAAGAGCTAAAGCATCACTTCGTAGGTTTTGCGCTTAAAAATATAAACCGTCTATTAAATAGGCGGTTTTTTTATTGACAAAAGTGTGAAAAATTGCTATTATTTATTTGAAATAATTATACAACAAAAAGGAGGGCTGAAGTGTCTGAACAAGAAATTCAAAATAAAGAAGTTCGTGTGAGAATTGGAATAAACATAAGCTTCGAAATGTATAAGATTATAGAATCGCTGAGAGAAGATTTTGGCGTTAAGGATTGTGCCGAAATTTTTAGAAGAGCATTGGCTTTATTATATGAGGTCAACGAGTTACAAAAAAAGTTTGTGCAGAAGGACATTGCTTTGTGTATTCTTGGTAAGAGGAGAAAACCAAAAGAAATTATTATTTTAAAAAATCTTTCAAAATAAAAAAATAGTTTTCTTAAATTTCAAGTAGCTTTCGGGCTATTTTTTTATTTTCCAAAATATAAAACTTAAATCAGAAGTTTGAAGTCTAAAAGCTAAATTCAGCTATTTTTGTTGACATTGCCTAGGGAATTGGATAATATAAATAAGTAAATTTAAAAAGAAAGTTAATTGTCATTTTATGTACGAAGCAGATAAAAATGAGAAAGAAATTTTAAAATATTGGGATCAGCATAAGTGTTTTGAAAAATCAGTAGAAAGTAGACCAAAAGATAAACCATATGTTTTTTATGACGGACCTCCGTTTGCGACAGGTTTGCCACATTATGGGCATATAGTTGGAACTGCAATGAAGGATACAATTCCGCGTTTTTGGACTATGCGTGGTTTTCGTGTAGAGAGAAAATGGGGTTGGGATTGTCATGGTTTGCCAATTGAAAATATTGTAGAAAAGGCTTTAGATTTGAAAACAAAAAAAGATATTGAAGATTTTGGCATACATAATTTTAACGATGCTTGCAGGTCTAATGTTTCAAATTATGTAGACGAGTGGAAAAGAATAATTCATAGATTTGGTCGTTGGGTGGATATGGAAAATTCCTACCGAACTATGGATATAAATTATATGGAAAGCGTTTGGTGGGTTTTTAGACAGCTTTGGGATAAGAATTTGATTTATGAGGGTAGGAAGCCAATGCATATTTGTCCGCGTTGTGAGACCCCACTTTCAAATTTTGAGGTGACACAAGGTTATAAAGATATAAAAGATTTAACTGTGACAGCACAGTTTAAAGTTTTGAATGCAAAAGAAAAGTTGGGAGTTGAGGAAGATTTATATATTTTGGCTTGGACTACAACCCCGTGGACATTACCGGGAAATGTGCTAATTGCTGTTGGAAATGATATAGATTATTTGCAAATTCGTACAATAAATGAAAATGGTGAAAAAAATAAAGAGACATTTTTGGTTGCAAAAGAGAGAGCTGATTATGTGACAAAAGGAGCTTACGAAATTGTGGCAGAATTTACAGGTTCAAAATTGGTTGGTTTAAATTATGAGCCATTATTTCCTTATTATAAAGATACAAAAAATGCATTTAAAGTTGTGGAAGCTGATTTTGTGACGACAGAAAATGGAACTGGAATTGTACATATTGCACCAGCTTTTGGTTCTGATGACTATAGTTTGGGAGAAAAAGAGGAGATTGATTTTGTGCAACATGTAGGAATGGATGGAAAATTTAAACCAGAAGTGCTAGATTTTGTCGGGCAAGAAGTAAAACCAAAAGCAGATCATTCTAAGACTGATGTAGAAATTATAAAATGGCTTGCAAAAAATGGAAAATTGTTTGCAAAAGAAAAATATTTGCACAGCTATCCACATTGTTGGCGTTGTGATACGCCACTTTTAAACTATTTAACAAGCAGTTGGTTTATTCGCGTCACAGAACTTAAAGAAGATTTACTATTAAATAATGAAAAGACAAACTGGGTACCAAGCCATATAAAACAAGGGCGTTTTGGAAAGTGGTTGGAAAATGTAAGAGATTGGGCTGTTTCTAGAAATCGTTTTTGGGGTGCGCCACTTCCTATTTGGAGAAGTGATGATGGTGAAGATTTTATTTGTGTAGGAAGTGTTGAAGAATTAGAGGAGTTGTCTGGGCAAAAAGTAGAAGATTTGCACAAAGATACCGTGGACAAATTGGTTTTTGAAAAAGATGGAAAAACATATCACAGAGTTTCAGAGGTTTTAGATTGTTGGTTTGAATCTGGTGCTATGCCTTATGGCCAGATGCACTATCCGTTTGAAAACAAAGAAAAATTTGAAGCAGGTTTTCCAGCAGAATTTATTGCAGAAGGTCAAGACCAGACTCGTGGTTGGTTTTATACTTTACATGTTTTGGCGACGGCACTTACTCGCGGAGAAAATCCTACTATTCCAACAGATGAATCTTTGCCAGCTTTTAGAAATGTAATTGTAAACGGAATTATTTTGGCAGAAGACGGAAAAAAGATGAGTAAGCGTCTACAAAATTATCCAGATCCAATGTTGGTTTTGGAAAAATATGGTTCAGATGCTCTGCGATATTATCTACTTTCTTCGCCTGTTGTACATGCAGAAAATATGAGTTTTTCTGAAAAAGGTGTGCGTGAAGTTTATGGAAAAGTGATAAATATGCTTTGGAATGTGTTTAGTTTTTATGAAATGTTTGCAGAGGAAAAAGCTGTGAGCAAAATAAATACAGTAGAATTGGAAAATGTTTTGGATAAGTGGATTGTAGCAAAACTGAACAGATTGGTAGTAGATGTCACCAAAAATATGGAGGAGTATAAACTTGCTGAAGCAATTCGTCCAATCCAAGATTTTATTGCAGATTTATCTCAATGGTATATTCGTAGAAGTCGTGATAGATTTAAAATGAATTCTACTGAAGGTGATTTGGAAAAAGACAAAAAACAAGCAGAAAAAACTTTGGGTTATGTTTTGTTAACTTTATCAAAAGTGATGGCGCCATTTATGCCGTTTATTGCAGACAAAATTTACTTGCAAATAAAAGGTGAAGGAACTGCAGAAAGTGTGCATTTAGAAGATTGGCCAGAAGTTCTGGAAGGTGATATTGATTTTCTACCATTAGAAAATATGAGATCCACAAGAGATATTATTGAGTTAGGTCAATCTGCTAGATCAAGTGCTGGAATTAAAGTTAGGCAACCTTTGTCAGAAGTTTGTTTTTTTGGACCGCCTATTTATGATGATAATGAAGAAAAGAAAAAATATGAAACTTTAATTAAAAATGAGTTAAATGTTAAAGAAGTTAAATTCTTAAAAATGGGATGTCCTGACATAAATAGAGTTAAAAAAGACAAAAAATATTTTGTTATTGAAAGTCAAAGAACATTAGTTGCACTCAACACAGAAATAACAGAAGAATTGAAAAAAGAAGGTTTGATGCGTGAAATTGTAAGAACGGTGAACCAACTTCGCAAAGAACAAGGTTTAACTAGAGAAGACAGAGTTGTGATAACTTATCATACAGAAGATTTTCTACTTCAAAGCGTGTTTGAAAAATTTGCAGAAGATATTAAAAAGGGTGTTTTAGCAGATGAAATTTTGCAGGACGGCGGAGAAAAAAGTGTAAAAATTGGTGATGTTGAAATAGAACTTGGAGTGAGGAAAGTAGATTAATCAGAAAAAGACCTCTCCGAGGTTAAGAATTAAGTACTAAGACTACTTCGTATTTAAGTAGGAAATTTTCTTTCTATCTTATTTCTTAATTCTATTCTCTCACGTCATCCTGAGCGGAACGAAGTGAAGTCGAACGGATCTCGAAATAGAATCACCAGAACTAACAAAGAACAAAAGAAAAAACTGACTTATGTTTTATTATAATTATTTATATTTTGTGATATTGCACGGGGATCTTTCGACTGTCGCTCAAGATGACGTGGAAGAAAGACCTCTCCGAGGTTAAGAATTAAGGTTGTTTTGTAATTAAATAGAAAACCCTATAATATAATTAGTGCCAATAAAAAAATCCCCGCACATTTGTGCGGGGATTTGGGTTTTAGTAATGAGACAAAATTTTGTCTAGCTTTACAATTTTGGCTGCCCAAAAAGATTCCTCTTTTGAGCCTTCCTTTATTTCACTGAGTGCCGTTTGGCACTCAGTAATAAAATAAAAAATCATTTCTTTATTTAGTGGAATTATTGACAAATTGGAATTAAACATAAAAAAATCTGCTCGTATCATTGAAATTACACAAAAATCTTTCCCATTAATTTCTATAATTGTCCAAGAGCTTAGACTATTGATAATACCTTCGGTAATATCAAGAGAAATGGAGGCTAAAAGAGCATCATTTTCACTATCTATCTCCAGTTTTGAAGAACCAGGTTTATTATCTACAAGAATCTTCATTATTTCTCCTTTTTACCAATCTTTAAGATTGGTATTTTTGAGTTGCACTTTCACCTCTCTTCTTTCACGCCTTTGGTTAGCGTGTTTCCAACAGCTTCTGGTATTTTTACCTTTAGCTGCTGGTTTTTGGTTGTTGGGAGGTGTGAGTTGTACAACACAGATTTTTGAATTCATTTACCATTTACTCCTTGTAAGGATCGAACTGCTCCAGCACCACACTAAAGCAGGCTTAATTAAACCATAAAAATAGTTATTTGTCAAGGGTTTGGACTTAAAAAAATAAAAAGCAACTCTAATTAATAAGAGTTGCTTCTGTATTTTCCACGACAAGTGTTTTTGTTTTTGTGAGCACCATTTTTTCTTTCTGTTCGCATTTGAACAACAAAGAAATTTCGTGGTACAGTTTTGAGTTTTCTTTTTTTCTTTTTTTTACTCATTTTATCTCCTTTTTTGTGATGAGTCTCACTTTTCTACTCTTATTTTATAAAAGTGTAAAAGTGAGACCCAGACTTTTACTTACAAAAAATGTAAAAGTCTGGGGAATGACTTTGTGTCTGATTAATTATCAGACAAAAGCCGTTTGTGTTACCAAGAATTCCTCCAAAGCCTTTTCATACTCTGGGAAAATAGCGGAAATTGTCCGCTTAAATTGAGATTGATTCATTATTTTGAAATCAAAATCAATATCATCTTGGGTGGGGTGTCTACCTTTTTGAGCTATTCGCAACTGATCAAGCCCAAAAATACACCATTCAATATCTCCAACAGGAAAACTATGTTTATTCTTTGCATCAAGTATTTCTAAAATTTTGTCAATAGCGGAGACCTCTATTTGCGCTTCTAATACAGGGCTTAATGTATTTATATACATTAAGCTTGGTGCTACCGCAGGATCTGACTCTATAATTAGAGCAAATCTTAAAAAATCTATCAAAGCTTTTATTTCAATCTCTTCTTCTGGTTCTAGCCATTTTTTTGCTAGCTTTTCCACCTTTCTACTTTTACAAATAAGTAAAAGTAGTCCTACTGCTTTTAAAACATACAGTAGGTTTCCATTATTTTTCCACTGTTTTTTAGTAAACTTCGACTTGTTTAAAGATAAGAGCCATTCATTTCCCAGATAAAAAGCTGGGTTTTTTAGAAAATCTGGAATTTTAATAGTAGAATCAAAGGAGTACGCTGTCTTCATGATTTCTCTCCTATTTGTGGGTACGCGGTGATTTTACCTCCGTAATCGCTCATACGAGGCCTCTTGTGAAAAAAACTGTAAAAGGAACTCAATTAAACTTTTAACTTATTTAAAAACTCAATTGAATCCAGGATTTGTAATATTTTTTTAAAGACCCTAACTAATTATTCAAAATATATTTAAATATTTAGTTAAGGTAGGGAGTAAATTGTTTTTAGCAATTTACTCCCACATTTTTCACCATTTACAGCAGGCGATGGGCTGGATAGTACTTTTTAGGAAGTTTTACTATTAAATTACTTCAACTTCTTGTTCTGTCCTCTATTAGACAAGAAGATTTGTTCCCGTTTATTTTTCATCGGCTCGGCGGGAGTCCGATTAACCATATCCTTTTTGCCTAGTAGGCTTGTCGGAGATGGTAGGGCAGGCGGTTGCGTAGCGTATAATAATGCTTCCACTCCCGATTCGCGGCGTCACTTCCCGAAGGAAGCGATTTGGCGAGTTGGAAAGCCTTGCTCACCCGAACACAAAGTGTGTTTACGGCGGCGCGACGTTCCACTGCCCGCTCAGCTTTTTGGGCTGACTCTGCATCTACGATGCCAGCCGCTGCAAAAGCTTGAGCTAAGTTGGTCATTTAAACCTCCTTTTTTTTATTATCACTCAAAGGGAGGGACACCTTTTTGGAAACCATTTCCAGTTTAATTTGTATATTTCTTACACAAATTAAGCGGAAAATTGTTTTTGACTAATGTTTAAAACTAGACTCTGTTGAATCCTTGAATAACTCAAGGATTCAATTAAGTGGAGAAAGGTTTATACTATCTTCTTTTGTTTAAAATAATGAGATAAGTTCTGCTGGGAAAACCATATTTTTTGTTTAATTAGTAATTGGGGAGGTGTTTTTTTGAATAGCATCGTTTCAAACACTTATTAAGTTCTCCAGCTCAATAGGTGTTTGAAACGATACTGCCCAAAAAGGGCAAGTATCACCAATATGACATTTGATGTTTGTTTTGGATAAAATCCTTGCAAACATTTTTTGAAATGTTCAAAGCGTGTTTACTTGTGTGTAAGTCAAACATGTACGGATGCTTAAATGACTTAGATCCGCTGCGACTTGACAAGCTTTTGCGTTATGAACAAGAGCAACAATATCATAAAAATAAAACTTTGTCAAGTCTTTGTAGACAAAATAAGTATTTGTGATAGTAAAAAATGTCAAACTAAATTTGACAAAATAAGAAAAATATGGTATTATTATTTATAATACTACTATAAACAATAAAAAATATGTCAAAAAGTAATAAAAAAGTAAATACAACCCAAAAAACATTGGTTAGCTTGGGGCTCAGTAAAAACGAAGCGATGGTTTATGAATTTTTGCTCAAAAACGCAAACACTAATATAAAAATTTTACAAAAAAACATAGATCTTTCCAGAACTCTGCTTTATTATGTGTTGGATGGATTAAATGAAAAAGGTTTGTTGAAAAAGAGTAAAGATTCTGGGAAAACTGTATATAATTCACTACCACCGGACAATTTAAAAAACTTGCTAAAAGTAGAAGAAACAGAGGTGTTGGCAAAAAAGAAGATATTAAATAGTAATTTGTTTGATTTGCAGTCTTTGTATCGTTTGGGGCAAGATAAGCCAAATGTTAGGTTTTTTGAGGGTAAAAAGGGGTTAAAAGAGGCTTTGGACGATAGTTTGAAGCCCAGAAAGAAGATTTTAAGTATTGTAAATAAAGATGTATTAGACAAGAATTTTTCTGAATTGGTGAATAAATTTACAAAAGTGCGTCTAAAACAGGGTATAAAAATGGATTTATTGTCTGTAGATACACCTTTTGCAAGGAAATCTTATAAAAAAATTAAACCAGGAGAGTTTACAAAAGTAAAATTTTTGCCAGAAAGGTTTAAAGACTTATTCTTATTTTTGCTTATTTATGAAGATAAAGTCGGCATTTTGAGTTTAAGAGAGGGAAAATTGGTCACTTTTATAATAGAAGATAGGGAAGTCTATACTTTTTATAAGCAGCTTTTTGGTTTTATTTGGGAGCATTCAAGTAAATAAAAAAGCCGTTCTCACTAAAGTGTGAGAACGGCTGGTAAAAACACGCAAGAAATCAAATTTTTTCGAAGCAAATGATCATTTCTTCTTCGCTATCTACTATGTAGATAGTTCCGAAATAGCCTCTTTTCAGGAGTTCTCTTGTCTCCTGAATGGCTTCTTTTTTTCTGGAATATTCACGAACAATTACTTGCTCATTTTCTTCCAGTAAAAATCTTGTCACTTCCTTCTTTTGGCGATCAAAGGTTTTTACAAATTCCCTTATTCCCCACATTTTTGTGGTAAATAAAGAGTTCATTTCACGGCTTCCAACTAAGTTAAAAACCGTAACACCTTCTTCAATCTCCTCGATACCATTAATAACACAACCAGCATCCACATACTGCTCGCCGATTGCATTGCCAACGACGACGCAACCTATAATGCGGGTTGTTTCAATTTTTTGAGCCATTAACTCGATAAGCTTTTGTCCGAGTCCATTTCGCTGACTGTCTTTTTTGACATTCACGAATCGGAATTGAACCCCAGCTTTGCCCAAGTTTTCTGTGTAGAAAAAGGCTTCAATCTCACTATTTGTCTCCAAATAGGTGACTTCGCCTTGCTTTTCTTCCAATACCTCCTCGAAATCCCCAGCTTGCTCTTTGCAATCTGGGTAGTTTTGTTTTACAATTAAAGTGAGTTGACTTTGCTCGTGCAAAGTCAACTCGCCAATTTTTCTATGACAAATTTTGGGCCATACCCTTACTTCTCCCACACTTGCCTCCTTTTGTGGGCATGTTGTAAAAAGGACATCCAGACGGAACTATACCGAAAGGAATCTTATAATTATAGCATATTTTGGGTGTTTTGTCAAGTATTTTGGCTTAAATTAGGTTAATTTATTTTATATGTCAGAAAATAATAGAAATGAAAGAGCTTTACAAATACAAAAAGAATCGAAAGAAGTAAAAGAGGCTATTTTTAGAGAATTATTGGTTAAAGCTCTAAAAGAAGGTGTAAAAATAAATGAAGGTAATAACGGTGTAATTGTGAGGGTTGAGGGAGGAGTTTTGGATGAAGAAATTAAAAATGTTAACCCAAAATTTGAAGGACAGTCACTTGTGTCTAAAATATTTAAAATAGACTCTGTTACGGAAGCAACTAATGAATTTAATGTTATGTCTAGTGCGTATGATGTGTTGAATAGTATTTTTGAAAGTAGTCCGGATAAAGTCGAGGAATATGCAAAAATTCCACAAGCACATATTAATTATAATTTAAAAGATTTAGACGCAGAATTAGCAGAGACTTTGTCTAATTATGGTGTTCCAGCGAGAGAAGGGGGAAGTCTAAATGTTATTATTATGGATGCGGTTGATGGAAAGGATTTTAACACAATTTTATTTGAAGAGGTTGCAAAAAGACATCCAAAACTTATAGATTTAAAATTAGAAAATACATCTTTTAAACAGTTGGCTTATGAGGTTCAAGTTGCACTAAAATTTTCAAAGTCTGGTACAACAGGGGGAGGAAAAGAATTGTTGGATAGAGAAAATGTAGCAAAAGTGGTAGATTTTTTTGGAATTGGTAAGGGTAAAAAGGGGGAGGGTTCTGAATTTCGTTTGCCTGAAGATTTTTTTTCAAAAATTGCCAACACTATTAAATTGTTAAATGAAAATGGAATTTATCACCGTGATTTACATGAAAGAAACATAATGATGGATAAAAATGGAGATGTTTTTGTAATAGATTTTGGTATGGGACTTAATGATAAAAAAGTAACAGACCCTTATTATAGTAATTTAAAAGGAGGAGAATTTAATAGAGATACTGGTTTTGTAGAATTTTGGCAAGATATTGCAGAAGACCGGTCTGAAGCTGGAACAAAAAAAAAGAAAAAAAATATTTTAGGAACAAAACTAAGTCGTCATTTTGATATGTTAGAAAAAAGAAAAATGACACAAAAGTTTAATAATGAAATGAGGATACCAGTTCAAAGTTTATTTGAAGCTATAAAATCTGGTGAAGTAGACGATTTAATCGCAAATAAATTTTATGCAAATTTGACTACAAATAGAATGCTTCCACCGGACGAAAGTTTAATAGGATATTTTTTAGCTAGTGAGTTAGATAATTTTGTTGAAAATGAGGAAGAAAAAAAGATATTGGCAGATGAAATTAGAAAAATTTTACAAAAAAGAAATATAAGTCTTTATAATAAATTTAATGAATCTGCGAATTTGTAAGGTTTGCTATTGACATTTAAGTTATTTTATGGTTAAATGTATTAATCTTCAAAAGGAGGTTTGGATGAATATAAAAAGAAAGGAGATTCTTAGAAATACTTATTTAAAGTCTTTAAATTTAGTATGTGAAGTAGGTTTACATAATTTGTGGACCGAGGCTTTGCAAGGTATTTCTAAAACTTATGGGTTTTCAGGAAAAGAAGATTGTTCATTTTTAGCTATTAAAATAGGTTTTACTTTTGAATTTTTTATGAGGGAAGTGGAAGATCTAAAAAAAATGTCTGTAGTTTGCGAAAGTATAATTGCATAATAAAAACAAAGAGTGGCGGTTTATCCCTGCTCTTTTATTTTTGACCAAAAGTTGGAATAAAGATACAATATAGTGGGGTTTACAATAGAAACTCTTAAAAAAAATTATGATTGCATTTTTGAGTGGAAAATTGATTGGGAAGACTAAAACTTCTTTTGTGGTATTGGCTGGAGAGGGGGTTGGGTATGAAATAAGAGTTGTGCCGACTTTTTTGGTGCAGAAAAACATTGGGGATAAAGTAGAATTATTCACATTTTTGAAAGTTGCAGAAAATGCTTTGGATTTGTATGGATTTGAAAGTTTAGAACAAAAAGGTTTTTTCGAACTTTTAATATCTGTGTCTGGAGTTGGTCCAAAAAGTGGTTTGCATATTTTGACACTTGGAAGTATAAAGGAAATTTCATCTGCAATAGCTAGAAAAGATGTAAGTTATCTAACGCAAGTGAGTGGAATAGGGAAGAAGACGGCTGAGAGGATGATAGTGGAGCTAAGAAGTAAAATAGAGAAGTTGGTAGACGCTGGAGAAATGGAAGCTGATAATGGAGCTTTGGCTGATGTGGTAGATGGGCTTGTTTCAATGGGGTATTCCAAAGCAGAAGCGCGCGCTGCCGCGAAACGAATTAAAGATCCAAACAAAAACAGCGAAGCATTACTTCGTGAAGCATTAAAACTTTTAAGTAGATAAATATATGGAGGGAAGAGGTTTTATCAGAGGTGTAAATAAAAGAGAAATTGGCGAGGCTCTTGATCCAAATTCTCCAGAGTCCCAAGCTTTGGAGGCTAAAGTAAAACAAGAACAAGTAGATGCTGAAAGTTCAGAAAGGTTGACTAAATTAGAGGTTGGTGAAGAACGATTAAAAGAAATGGAACAAGCGGAAAGTGAAACTCCAATGGAAAAACTTGTTCGTGAAAGAAAAGAGAGGGAAGTAGAATCAGAAAGGAAAAACAAAGAAATTAAAAAACGAGGAGAAGGTATAAAAAAAGCAGAAATAGAAGCAAGGAGTAATAGAATAAAAGTTGAAACAGAAGCAACTATAGCTGAATTAAGAAAAACAATTGAAAGCCTTTCTACAGATGACAGAATGGCAGCCTAAGAAAAAATGAGACAGACAAAAAAGCAGATTAGGTAGAGTAAGTAAAAAAATATAAAACAAAAAACGCTATTTAAATAGCGTTTTTTGTTTTATTCATAGTAATACAGTGAGACTTGCCTCGGTACGGTAGTAATTATTATAAAATATCCCTAAATTCTTTATTCAAGCGAAGTTATGCATCAAGAAAAACATGGTTTTTCGATTTATCAAATGAGCGAAGCGAATGATCCATCGAGCGTTAACGATTTATCATCATTTCTTCGTTCCTTCTTTTTTTACAAGTGGAAGTGCAAGGTTTTCTTTTGGATTTGCTTTTTCTAGTAGCGCCAAACTCACTACTTTGTCTCCAACCGCTTTGAATTTCATAATTCTTACACCTTGGGTTGCGCGTCCAAGTGTAGAGACACTTTTCAAAGGGATTCGAATTATTTGTCCTTTTACTGTGATTATAAGTAGATCGTCTTTTGCACTTTTTCTTAGAACTTTGGCTTTTACAATTTGTCCGGTTCTTTGAGTGATTGCCATTGTTTTTATTCCACTACCACCTCTTTTTTGAACTTTGTAATATTTGAGAGCTGTCTTTTTTCCTCTACCAAGCTCTGAAACTACCAAAAGAAGTGCATCACTCTGTTCTATTGATTCTAGTGTGACCACATTCATTCCTACAACTTCGTCATCTGTTTTTAGTCTTATTCCTCTAACACCAGCTGCAGCACGACCCATTGGTCTTAGGTCTTTTTCTTTAAATCGAATTGCTTGACCTTTTTTGGTGACAATTGCAACATCATCTTTTCCACTAGATGGACGAACCCACTCAAGTCTGTCGCCATCTTTCAATTTAATTGCAATTAAACCAGATTTTCTCACTGTCTCAAAATCTTTAATTTTTGTCTTTTTTGAAGTTCCTTTCGTTGTTGTCATTATTAGGAATTTGTACTTATTTATATCATCCATTGAAAGGATTGATGTGACTTTGTCGCGAGGGGATAGTTGTAAGAAATTTACTAAAGCATTACCTCTGGAGGTTCTTGTTGTTTGTGGAATTTCATGAGCATAAAGTTGGAAAACTTGTCCTTTGCTGGTAAAAAGTAATAGTCTGTCGTGAGTGTATGTGGAAATTAAATGCTCTACAACATCTTCTTCTTTTGTCGCTAACCCAATGACCCCTTTTCCTCCGCGACCTTGAGTTTTAAATGAGTTCGGATCTAGTCTTTTTATATATCCGTCGCGTGTAGCGATAATAAGAGTTGGTTCGTTTGGAATTAAGTCTTCAATTCTGAACTCTTTTACGCCGTGAGCTACAATTTTTGTTCTTCTTGTATCACCAAATTTTTCTTTTATTTCTGAAATTTCTGTTTTAATAATGCCTAATATCTTTTTTGGACTATTCAAAATTCCTTCCAATTTTTTGATAATTACCATTTTTTCTTTCAACTCATTTTCAATTTTTTGGCGTTCCAGGTTTGCTAATTGTTGCAAACGCATATCCAAAATAGCAATAGTTTGAAGTTCACTAAATTTAAATTTTGCCATCAAGTTTTGTTTAGCTTCCTCTTTGTTTTTGGATTTTTTGATAATTTTTATTACCTCGTCTATTTTATCCAATGCTTTTTTCAAACCTTCCAAAATATGAGCCCTGGCTCTTGCTTTTGCAAGTTCAAATTCAGCTCTGCGAACAACCACGACTTGTCTGTGTTTTATGTGTTCTTCTAAAATTGTTTTTAGGTTCAAAATTCTTGGTTGAATTCCATCTACAAGTGCAAGCATATTGAAATGGAATTTTGTTTGTAGATCTGTAAGTTTATATAATTTATTTAAAACTTTTTTTGGAAAAGCATCTCTTTTCAACTCAATTACAATCCGAATTCCATCTTTGTTAGATTCATCACGTAAGTCTTTTATGTCTGTCATTTTCTTTTCTTGAACAAGATTTGCAATTTTTTCTATTAACCTAGATTTATTTACTTGATATGGAATTTCTCTAACAATAATTTGATGATAACCTGGTTTTTTTTCTTCTGTGTCTATTTTTGCACGCATTACAACACCACCTTTTCCTGTGGCGTATGCTACAGCAATATCTTTTTTATCGTAAATAATACCTCCGGTAGGGAAGTCTGGTCCTTTTATAATTTTATTTAAGTCTTCTATTGTTGCGTTTGAGTTTTCTATTAAATGTGTTATTCCATCACAAAGTTCGGTAAGGTTGTGCGGTGGAATATTAGTTGCCATTCCAACTGCAATTCCCATACTTCCTGTCAAAAGAAGGTTTGGTAATTTGGCTGGTAATACACGAGGTTCTCTGTGAGATCCGTCATAAGTTGCTTTGAAATCTACAGTGTCTTTTTCTATATCAAAAAGAAGCTCTTCTGCAATTGCTTGAAGTTTTGCCTCGGTATAACGCATAGCAGCAGCAGAGTCGCCATCTAATGACCCAAAGTTTCCTTGTCCATTTACCAATTGATAACGCATACTAAAGTCTTGCGCCATACGAACCATAGAATCATAGATAGCGGAGTCTCCGTGAGGGTGGTATTTTGCCATCACTTCTCCAACTACGTGGGCAGATTTTCTAAATCTTGCATTATGTTTTAGTCCAATTCCCCACATTGCGTACAAAATCCTTCTGTGAACAGGTTTTAATCCGTCGCGAACATCTGGTAATGCACGAGAGACAATAACACTCATTGCATATTGCAAATAAGATGTTTCCATTTCTTTTACCAATTCTATTGGTTTTATGTTTTGTGGTTTTACGCTCAACTCTTCTTGTTTTTTTGGCATATTTTATTCTATATTTTCTTCAGAACTTGTTGCGGTTTGTGTTGTGCTACTTACAATTTGTTCCAAGGTTTTTTCTATCTCGGTTATTATATTTTTATTTTTACCATTTTCATCTTTCAAAAGAAATTCATCCATTGTTGTGTTAAATTCAAACTTTGCAGTTTTAAACATGCCTTCTTCTGTTTTTTCTTGAAAATCTATATCGAAGAAAAGTATACTCATGTTTAAAATCCACATAATAAGAATAACACAACTTATTGAAATTACAGATACCCAAAGTATAATTTTTTTCTTTTTAAGTATTTTTTTTGAGTTCTCTTTTGAAACTGTTTCTTTTGTGATACGACCTACAATTATTCCTGGCATTGAATCTACTTTTTTATCTGTAGATTTGTTTGCACTTGGCATACTATTCTTTTGTTAGTATATAAACATCTGTTTCTTCTGCTGGCAAGTCTTTTTTCTTTATAATTATTTTTTTGTCTGTTGCTTTTGCTTTTATTCCTATTTCTTTTATAAACCTCTCAACTTCATCTGCTTTTGGATCATTGTCACTTTTGTGTCCGATGGGAATTATTATTCTAGGCTCTATTGCGTTTACAGCTTTCATAGCTTCTTGTGCTGTATACATTTCATCTCCACCACCAACTGGAAGAAGTAAAATATCCACACCAGACAAAACTTCAAGTTGGGTGTTTGTAAGTGTCTTTTTTGTTTTTCCGAGGTGGGCTAAACTTAAATTTTCTGCATCTATTCGAATCATTGTCTGTTTTTCTTTGTTTCCTTGTACTGCTGATATTAAAACATTTTTAATTTCTATTTCTCCAGGCATAGAAAGTGAAAAAGCTTCACCAACTGTGATAGAGTTTTCATCTCCCTGAGTGTAAACAGCCACATCTGGAGCCAAATTTGTTGGAAAACTTCCAACTTCTGGTTTGTATGGGTCTATTACAATAGATACTTCATCGTGCTTTGGTTTTGCCTGTATTTTTATAGCAGTACTGCCTAGCCAGGTTATATGCATAAATTCAGATTTAAGAGTTAATAGCTAAAAATTAAGTATTTTTTTGATTGCTTTCATATTGTATCTTAGATTATTACTCTGTGCAAGTACGGTTTTGAATATGTTGCACACAATCTGTGTTCGTTGTACTTGATTTTTTTCAAGAGTTGTGTTATAGTTAGCACTTCAGGAACCTTTAGTAAACACATCACCTACTAAAATCTCCAAATTTTGGCTATGATTTTAAGAAAAAATATTTTGTATACTTTAAAAGAACAAAGATTTTTTTTCATCTCGCTCAAAATTTGAAGATTTTGTGACGGTGCTATTTTTACCAAAGGTTCCATTTATTTAGCTCCATTTGGAGCAACCCACACACATGTATGTATAAGGGTTAAATTTAATTATTAATTAGTATGGCTGAAAAAGCTAAAACAAAAAAAGGTGGAAGTTTCGAAGAATTGTTAAACAATTATTTTGCAAATGTTCCAGATGTAGGAGACAATGTAAAAGGTAAAATTATTTCTATTGAAAACGGATCTGTAAGGATAGATGTAAACGGAGTGACTACAGGAATTGTTCGTGGAAAAGAATTGTTTTCTGAATCAGAAGTATATTCAAATTTAAAAGTTGGAGAGGAAATTGAAGCATCAGTTGTAGAATTGGAAAATGAAACTGGTGAAGTTGAGTTGTCTTTTCGTGTGGCTGGTTATGAAAATGTTTGGAATAAAATGAGAGATTTGGTAGAGAGTGGTTTGACTGTTCCAGCTAAAATACTGCAAGCAAATAAAGGTGGACTTATGGTTCAAGTTGATGCGTTAGTATCATTTTTGCCTGTATCACAGTTGAGTCCAGAAAATTATCCTCGTGTTCCTGGCGGAGACAAAGATCGTATTTTAGAACACTTAAAAGCTTTAATTGGAAAAACATTGCAAGTAAAAATTATCGATGTTGACCAAAGAGATGAAAAATTAATCGTTTCTGAAAAAGCTGTTTGGGAAGATGATCAAAAAGCTGTACTTGAATCTTACAAGGTTGGAAATATTGTAGATGGAGAGGTTAGTGCGCTGACATCGTTTGGTGCATTTATCAAATTTGGTGAAGGTTTGGAAGGATTGGTTCACATTTCTGAAATTGTATGGCAAAGAATTGAACACCCAAGAGATGTTTTGAAAGTTGGGCAGAAAGTCCAAGCTCAAATTATTGACTTAAATAAATCAAAAATCTATCTTTCTGTTAAGCGTTTGGTGGAAGATCCTTGGAAATCTGTGAAAGACCGTTATCAGGTTGATCAGGTTGTAAAGGGTGAAGTTCATAAAGTTGAACCATTTGGTTTGATGGTAAAGCTTGATAACGAAATTCATGGTTTGGCTCACATTTCTGAATTGAGTGATAAAACAATTCATGACAGTCGTGAACTTGAAGTAATGTTTGAAGTTGGTAAAGAATATGATTTTGAAATCGTAAATATAGAACCAGCTGAACACAGACTTGGACTTCGTGTAGCAGGATTGAAGAAAAAGAAAAAAGAAGTAAAACCTGCTAAGAAGAAAGTTGAAGAAGTAAAAAAAGAAGTTGTAGTTGAGGAAGTGACTGCTGAAAAGCTTAAAGCTAAGGAAGTTGTAGAAACTTCAGTTGTAAAAAAGAAAAAAGTTAAAAAAGAAAAAGTTGAAGAAAAACCTACTGAAGTGGTAGAAGAATCAAAAGTAGAAGAAACTCCAACTGAAGAAGTAAAAGAAGAATCTGTGGAAGAAAAAGTTGAAACTCCAACTGAGGAGAAAAAAGCTTAAAACTACAAAACTTAAAAATAAAAACTCACTTTTTAAAGTGAGTTTTTATTTTTATTTATAATTTACGTTATCCTGAGCGAAATGGAGTGAAACGGAATGGAGTCGAATGGATCTCGCAACAGAATAACCAGAACATAAAATATTCATAGTTCTGATGATATTGCACTGGGATCCGTTCGACTCCACTTCGTTCCGCTCAGGATGACGTGATTGAGGTGGTAAATTAGGATGGGAAAAAATAAAATAAAAAAAAGACCGGATTTGCTCCGGTCTTTTGGGCGCTGAAATTATTCTTCAATTTCCTCAACTTTCTTTTTCTTTTTGGATTGCAATATTATGAGGATAATTCCTAATACTATAAATACACCTCCTGCAACTAATGTTTTTGTTAAGTCTGCAAGAATGTTTCCAAACAGGAATGCAGTCGCAACTGCTATCATCATAAAAGTTCCAAGAATTGTTTGCACAAGAAGTTTGAAGTTTTTCCTTCCGAAGATTATTACTAGTGCAAAAGCCCAAATACTAAGTGTGGAGACTAGAGCTAGAACAGCTCCGATTGTGAATCCGTAGAAGACTCCAACTCCAACACTAATTCCTGCCCAAATTCCAATTAGAAGATTTTTTGGAATAAAATTGAGAATTTCTTTAAAGGTAATTTTGTCGATTGGATTAATGTTGTTTAGTTCTTCTGAAAAATACAAACCTAATGTAATTCCATAAATTAATTCAATACACAAAAGCGGTAAAAAAATTTTATTATCAAAAAGAATTAGTATTAAAAATAAGAAAATAAAAACAAGTATCATTCCTTTTATATTTTCCAAATCTTTTTCCTGCAAAGTAAAAATATAAACAATGAAAGCTAACGCTGGAATATCCCACCATCTTGAAATTTCAAATGGTAAGTCCAAACCGAAATCATCAAACATTAATATTGAGGATACGCTCGGCACAGATTCTGCACCAAGAACTAAATACAAAATCCAAAATACTGACGCTAAAAATCCAAATAGTGTGGCCAAAAGTTTAGCCCAAGATTTCCTGTCTCTTTTCTCGTTTTCCATTTTCCTCTCCTTTTGTTAAGGGTAGATCTTGCCATAGATCTGGTGAATATAAAGAACTTTAAGGAATTTCTAATAAACTTATTTATTAGAAGCTTCTTAATAGAAAATATTATCATTTATTTACACTTTTGTCAATAAAATCGTACTTTTTAATTGACAAAACATGTATTTTCTCCTATAGTTATAAGACATTATTTAAAAGTGGGAATATTAAGAATTTATGAAAAAGAAAAAAAACAATACAAAATTTGGAATGACAAAGAATTTTTTGGCAATATTTTTGATATTATTTTCAATTGCTGCAGTTTTGAGTTTTGTAGATATGAACACAGAAGAGCCAGACAAGATTGGAATTACTCAGTTGGTTCAAGAAGTAGAAGACGGGTCAATCAAAAAAATTGAAGTTCGTGGGGATAAGCTTTTTGTTCAACTACATAATGAGGAAGCAAAAGAGCAGCAAGTAAAAAAAGAATTTGGACAATCATTTTCAGATATTATGTCTGATTATGGTGTTGCAGAAGATAAAGTTCGTGCGATTGAAGTTTTTGTAGAAGAAGAGACAGGTTTTGTTGTTTGGTTGGCTATTTTGGCACCGTATTTATTGCCGTTGTTTATTATTTTGGTGATTATTTACTTCATGACAAGACAGGTAAAAGGAGTAAATAACAAAGCAATGGGTTTTGGGCAAAGTAAAGCAAAAGAATTTAATAAAGATAGTAAAAGTAAGATAAATTTTAGCAAAGTTGCAGGAGCAAAAGAAGCAAAAGAGGAGCTGGAAGAAATTGTTGAGTTTTTGAAAACTCCAAAAAAGTTTGAAAAAATGGGAGCAAAAATTCCAAAAGGCGTACTTTTGATGGGAGCTCCGGGAACTGGAAAAACTTTGTTGGCAAAAGCCGTGGCAGGAGAGGCGGATGTTCCGTTTTTCCACATTAGTGGATCGGAGTTTGTGGAGATGTTTGTAGGAGTTGGAGCAAGTCGTGTTCGTGATTTATTTGGAAAAGCAAAAAAAGCTGCACCAGCAATTATATTTATAGATGAAATAGATGCGGTAGGAAGAAAGCGTGGAGCAGGACTTGGTGGAAGTCATGATGAAAGAGAGCAGACTTTGAATCAGATTTTGGTAGAGATGGATGGATTTGAGCCAAATTCTGGTGTGATTATTATTGCAGCTACAAATAGACCAGATGTTTTGGATAAAGCACTTTTGCGTCCCGGTAGATTTGATAGAAGAGTTGTGATAGATATGCCGGATATTACCGACAGAGAGGCGATATTAAAAGTTCATGCAAAAAATAAACCACTTTCTAAAAAGGTTTCTTTGAGAAACTTAGCAGAGAGAACGCCTGGATTTACTGGGGCAGATTTGGAGAGTTTGTTAAACGAAGCTGCAATTTTGGCAGTGCGTAAAAACAAAAAAGAAATTAGTGAGGTTTTTATTTTGGAAAGTATCGAAAAAGTTTTGCTTGGGCCAGAGAGGAAGTCTAGAGTTATGCAGAAAAAAGAGCGTGAAATGACAGCTTACCACGAAGCTGGACATGCAATTGTTGGGCATTTCTTGGAAAATTGTCACCCTGTTCGTAAAGTTTCTATTATTAGTCGTGGTAGTGCTGGTGGATATACTTTGAGTATGCCAGAAAACGATGTGCGATATAGAACTCGTGCGCAGTTTAAAGATGATTTGGCTATGACTTTGGGTGGATATGTTGTAGAAAAAATGATTTATGGTGATAATGAAATTTCTACCGGTCCATCTAGTGATTTGAAGCAAGCTACAAAATCTGCAACTGCAATGATAATGCAATATGGAATGAGTGATAAGCTTGGACCTAGAATGTATGGTGAGCGTGAAGAGTTGATTTTCTTGGCGCAAGAAATTCATGACAAGAAAAATTATAGTGAAAAAACTGCAGAAACTATTGATGTGGAAATTAATGGATTGTTGAATGAGGCACTTGATCGCGCAAAAGTGGTTTTGAAAAAATATAAGCCAGAATTGGAAAAAGTTGTGAAATCTTTGCTTGAAAAAGAAACAATAGAGCAAAAAGCTTTTGAATTTTTGGTGGGAAAAGGAATAAGGAAAGTAAAGTAAGAAAAAAGTAAAATAAAAAAACCAGCGACTCAATCGCTGGTTTTGGTTTTAAAAAGGTTCACATAAAGATTGAATAATATTTTCGGCTATCGCTTTTGTATCTTTTGGTGTGAGTTTTTTTTCAACCATCGCCATAAAAACCATTCTAGCACATTCACTTTGGAAACGCCTTAAAAAGTTTTTAGCTAGAGTAATATAATAATCTTGTGTATAACCCCTAAAATTTGATGGAACTGCATGGTTTGTTTTGAAAGCATTTAAAATAACTTTACCTAAAGTACCATATTGTTTTGTAAAATCAGCCATTCGCTTGTCACGAGGAATAATTTTACTTTTTTGAACTTCCATGCCACCTCTCTTTTTTAAAAGAACTATCTTGAGTGGAATATGATACACGAAAAAATAAAAACTGTCAAGAGTTGTGAACAAAAACTAAATTATAAGGATTAATTAAAAAAACCGCCCAAGAAACAGGGCGGTTGGTAATCGCAAAACAATTTATTTTTTGCGAAGAGTTGCTCGAAAAGGAGGCTTTTGAAAGAAGAGTTTTGCCCAATCGTCAGGTAAAAAGCCATCTTGTGTCCAATGAATCCACAAACCCAAAGCAGTAGGTTGAGAATATTCAGGATTAAGAGGGATAACTTGTTTGCCGATTTCATGATCAGGTTTAATTATCTCTGAAAAAATCTCCAAACCATCATTATTAAAAATTGTTAGATGATCTCCAGCTTCTAAATTTTTCAAACCATCATAACCTTCTTTACCATCTTCATAAAATACCCACATATAACCTTCACATCCAGTTTCGAAATGTCCAAAAATTACACCTTTAAATTCTTTTTTGTCTTTGCCTTCTGTCATTTGCTCGTCCTCCTTTTTCGCGATTAAAACTCTGGTGGAATTATAGATAAATTAAGTATAAAAATCAAACCTATTATATAAAATTGAATTGTCGCTAGTTTTTAATTATGCTATAATTAGCTTATTAGCTATGTTTAAGAATAGGTCTTAAGAGAGGCTCTAAATTTTAATTATGAAAAAACCATTATACATACAAACCATAAGAGAAAGTTGGGAGATTGTCTGGGAACATAAGATTTTGTGGATTTTTGGATTGTTTGCAACTTTTTTGGGTCAGGCTGGAATAGGCGATTTGATCCACAAAATTTTAATGTTAGGATTTAAAAATCCTATTTATTTGGATACTTTTTTCGTGCCAAAAGGTTTTGTTGAACTTTTTATTTTAACCACAGGTTTACCACTTTCTATATCAAAATGGTTTGCACTTATTTGGCTATTTGTTATTTTGGCAGGTTTATTGTTTTTCTTTATATTTGTTGCGGTTATTAGCCAAGGTGCTATTATAAACTCAATAGCACAAAAAGTGAGAGGTAAAAAAGTTCCAGATTTTGGCACAGCTTGGCATAAAGGTGTAAATCATTCTGGACGCTTATTTTTTATAAATGTTTTGAAAAAAAGTCTAATTTTATTGGTGACCAGTTTTGTTACACTCTCTCTTTTGATAATGTACAGTAGTGCAAATATTTTTACATTCAGTAGTTTTGTGGTTACTTTGGTTCTTGCATTAATTTCTGGAATGTTGATTTCATTTTTGGCAATTTATGCCGCAGGATATGTGGTGGTAGAGGAGTATTCATTTGTAGAATCAATAGTCGCAGCGTGGAGGCTTTTTACACATCATCCACTTGTGTCTATTGAGGTTGGGCTAATAATAATGATTTTAAATTTTGCAGTAATGTTGCTAGGATTTTTGGCAATTTTCTTTTTCTTCCTTATACCTTTGGCAGTTTTTTGGTTTTTATCTATTTTGACAGGTGTGATTGCACTAAAAATGGTAGGAATTATTTTTGGATTTGTAATAACTTTGTTTATTGTAATGACACTTGGTTCAGTTTTTACAGCGTTTGCAACTTCTGTTTGGACAGATCTGTTTATGAGAATGCACAAAGAAGGGGTAAAAAGTAAATTGGTTCACTTTATTGATAAATTAAAGAGTTGATATGTCAAACTTTCAGACAATAGATGATTTGATTCCAAAAAAAGAGGAAACACAAGAAAAAGAGGGGGAGAAAGTCTCGCAACAAAAAACGGTTGTACAGGAAAAATTTACAAAAAAAATGGAGGATATTTCTTTGAAAGAATCTGAAACCAGAGCTGAACAGCTTGCTGGTTCTTTGGGTTTTTCTTATATAAATTTGGTAAAATTTCCAGTGAGCCAAGAGTCTTTAAGGCAAATTCCAGAAAAGCAGGCAAAAGAATTGGGCGTTGTTTGTTTCTTTTTCTCTCAAGATGAGGTAAGGCTGGGTGCAGTAGATCCAAGCCGTGAAGAAGTAAAGGAATTGCTACATCAAATTCAAGAAAGAAACCATGCAAACGGAGCTTTGTATACAATTTCTCAAGAAAGTTTTGATAAAGTTTTTGAATTGTACAAAAAAGTTCCAACTATTGCTGTAATTTCCAAAAATGTAGAAATAAGTGAAGAAGATTTGAAAAAAGTTCAGGCAGATGTAAATGATTTCGCATCATTACAAAAATTGTTTGATAGCGAAAAAGCAACAGATATAGTGACATTTATAATGGGAGCAGGATTAAAATTGGGTGCGTCAGATGTTCATATAGAAGCAGAAGAAGAAAAGATTGTAATCCGTTTTCGTATGGATGGAATTTTGCATGATGCTGGTACAATATCCAAAGAAATGTATAAAAAATTGGTTTCAAGAATCAAACTTTTGTCATCTTTAAAAATAAATGTTGTAGATCAGCCTCAAGATGGACGCTTTACAATAAAAGCAAAAAGTGGAGATGTGGATATTCGTGTTTCTACAATCCCTACTGTTTATGGTGAAAGTATTGTAATGCGATTACTTCCACAATCAAAAGAAAAAATGGCTTTTGAGGATTTGGGTTTGCGTGGAAGTGCACACGAAAGACTCAAAGCGGAGATAGAGCGACCAAATGGAATGATTATCACAACTGGGCCAACTGGATCAGGAAAAACAACAACACTTTATTCTATAATGCAGTATTTGAACAAGCCAGGTGTAAAAATTATTACACTCGAAGACCCTGTAGAATATAGAATGGATGGAATAAATCAAAGTCAAATGGATGCCACAAAAGGTTATACTTTTGCAAGTGCTTTGCGTTCTGTGTTGCGGCAAGATCCAGATATTGCGATGGTTGGAGAGATCCGAGATTTGGAAACAGCCGAAGTTGCAATCCAAGCTGCTTTGACAGGACATCTAATGTTGTCTACAATTCATACTAATAGTGCATCTGGTGCCATTCCTCGTTTTCTTTCTATGGGTGTAAAACCATTTTTGATGGCTCCTGCACTAAATTGTGTGATTGGGCAAAGACTTGTGCGTAAATTGTGTGATTGTAAGGTCGAAATTGAGCTTACACCAGAGCAAAAAGAAAGAGTAGATAAAACTTTGGAAAATTTACCAGAAACAGAAAAAAATATTGAAGCGAGTGGAAAATTTTACGGACCTGGAAAATGTGATAAATGCAGTAATTTGGGATACAAAGGTAGAATTGGTATTTATGAAATTTTTACAATGATTCCAGAAATAGAACAGCTAATCGTATCTGGAAATGTGTCGGAAACAGATATAGAACAGGTCGCTGTAAAAAATGGTATGATAACCATGATTCAAGACGGAGTGTTAAAAGCAATGGAGGGGGAAACTTCAGTAGAGGAGGTATTTAGAGTGATTGAATAATATTTATTTTTCCTGTCATTTCGAACCAAAGTGGGGCTTGCCTGCCGGCAGGCGGGAATCCCTTAAACATTGATTTAAAAATATTCTTTTTTAATGATAACATCAAATGTTCGGGGAGTTAAAAAAAGGAGGAATTTTAAAAAACTGTAATTTCAAAATAGAATATGTCTTCAGGAAAATTTCAAAAGAATTTTGCGGCAGAGCAGCCAGTAAAGTTGTATAAATTTATTGCAATTTCATTTCTACTTTTAACAGTAGCTCTTTTGGCTGTTATTCTTTTTATGTCATCAAAAAGAGCTACTATTACAATAATAAGTAAAACAGAAGTGGTAGATGTATCAGGAACTGTGGATGTGGGAAAGGGGAGTAACGCTGTGACAGGGGCAGTGACTACAACTATTATTACTTTGGACAAGGTGTTTAGTCCAACTGGGGACAAAGAAGAGCCAGGGACTGCTCGTGGCACTATTACAGTTTTTAATGAAACAAACTCTAATCAGCCTTTAATTTCAACGACAAGATTTCTTTCTGCAGACGGCATACTTTTTAGACTCAAAGATAAGGTAGTTGTTCCTGCAAAAGGAAAAATCACTGCAGATGTCTATTCTGATACAAAAGGCGTGGAAAATAATATAAGCCCTACAAAATTTACAATTCCTGGATTGGATGAAGCGAAACAGAAGGTAATTTTTGGTGAGAGTGAAGAAGCTATGACTGGTGGAATTACAACAAGTGGAGTTGTAAGTGCAGAAGATATAAAACAAGCTGAAACAGTGCTTTTGGGGGAGTTGGAAGAGCTTGGTAAAAAATCTTTTGGACAAATTGCACCAACAATGAACACCGTATTTTCTATTGTACAAAATACTTTTGAGACAGATACAGAAATTGGCGAAGAGGTGTCAGAGTTTACAGTTTCTGCAAGAGCGACAGTTTTGGCAGTAATGTATGACAAAAAAGAGGTAGACGCAAGAGCAAGGAATTTATTGATGAGAAGGTCTGTAAACGATATAGAATTGGTGGAGCAGGGTGACGCCGATCCTGTAGTTTCTTTGGAGAGTTATGATTTGGCTAGAGGTTCGGCAGTATTAAATATATTTTATAGTGGAATTGCAAAACTGAATTCAGATAGCAAGCAACTTCAAAAAGTAATGTTTTTTGACAAGAGCGCAGAGGAGGTGCGTGAGTATATATTGTCTTTAGACCATGTAAGTAGTGTAGATGTAGAATTTAAACCTGCATGGATTCAGACTGTACCTCCTGTGGATTCTCATGTAAAGGTTGTTGTGAAGCATGTTGATTAAATATTTTCTTTTAATTAAATAAATATTAAGCTAATTTTTATTTAATTTATTTGTATTAAAAAACATAACATAAGTTTGTATAATATACAATTTTATGTTATTAAAAAATAAAAAGTTTGTATAAAAACCAGTTATACGACATATTTTTGAAAAAATTTGAATTTAAAGATTTTTGTTGTTGGGCTTTAAAGAATAAGGAATATTTTTGATTTTTTTAAATTTAAAAGAGGGGAAATAAGGTGTTTTCTCTGCTCCGCTACGAAAAATCTAATCTAAATATTACTATGAAAAAATATACATTAATTATAGATTATTTGTTAATCGCAATATTTGCAGTTATACTATTGTCAAAGATTATTGATATTCAATTTATAAAAATTGTCCAATTAATATTTTTTATTCTTATCTCTATACATATTATTCAACACAGAAAAATTATTTTTTATTCCTTAAAAAATCTCTTAAATAATAAAACTAAATGAATATAAAAACATCATTATTCCTAGCTATCACCTCTATTAAACGAGGGAACAAGGGAACATTAGCAATGACCATTCTAATTATGACACTTGCGTATGTTAATCTTGTTTTTGTTGCTTCAATTTTTGGTGGAATAGTTGAAGCAATAAATCAGGAAGCTATTGATAATCAATATGGAAATATAACAATAGAACCGGCTATTGATAAAAAATATATAGACAATAAAAGTGCAATAAAACAATTAAAAACAATACCAGGGATTATTGGGGTTTCTCAACATTACATAGATAGTCCGATTGTGAAATATGATTATCGTAAAGATGGTTATGATATAAAAAGTGGTAGATGGGTCTTAAAATCAATAAACCCAGAAGATGAAAAAAAAGTTACAAAAATCCATAAGTCAATTGTAGACGGAGATTTTTTAGATAAGAATGATAGAGATCAGATAATGATAGGTAAAGAAATTGCCGGAGGATATGGTGGTGACTTGGATTATTTAAGTCTTGGTGTTGTTGTTGGAGATGAAATAAATGTTTTATTTAGCAATGGTATAAACAGAACATATACAGTAAAGGGTATTTTTAGCACTAAAAGCACTCAAGCCGATCAAATGTTGTTTATAACTAAAAAAGAGATGGAGTCTGTTTTAAAAATTCACAATTTTGCATCAGAAATTTTGATTAAAGTTGAAGATACAGGCAATGAAGAAATATATATTAAAGAAATAAGGCAAGCTGGATTAAACAAAGAGGATATAAAAAAATGGCAAGATTTAATGGGTTTTACTTCTGGTGCTAGTAAAAGTTTTACAATGATTAGTATTATACTTGGAGTAATAGGAACGATTGTTGCTGGAGTAACTATATTTATTATTATTTTTGTAAGTGTCGTAAACAAAAGAAGACAAATTGGAATATTAAAAGCTATTGGTATGGAGGAAAATACAATTATTTTGTATTTTGTTATGCAGGCATTATTTTATGGAGTAGTTGGCGTAATCATTGGGGCATCTTTAATCCTTTTTGTTATACGACCATTATTTATTGTAAATCCTTTAGATTTTCCTGTCGGTTGGGTCTCGTTAAAAATAACATTTAATATTATAAGCATAAGTAATTTAAGTTTAATAGGCGCTGCTTTGATAGGAGGGTTTTTTCCAGCATATCGTGGCGCAAAAGAGAGTATATTGAAATCTATTTGGGGATAAATTCTAATTTAAAAATTATCATGATTATTGAAGTAAAAAATTTAAAAAAGACATACGAAGGAGTTGTCCCAACTCACGCATTAAAAAATATTAATTTTGGAGTAAAAAAAGGAGAATTTTTGGCACTTATGGGCCGTTCTGGTTCTGGGAAATCTACACTTTTACATCAGCTTGGATTATTAGATACACCAACTACAGGAAAAGTTATTATGGAAGGAATTGATCTTATGAATTTTTCTGAAAAACAAAAAGCCGAGTTTAGGTTAAAAAAATTAGGTTATGTATTTCAATCCTATGCTTTATTGCCAGAATTAACGGCGTTAGAGTCTGTCTACCTACCTCTAATGCTTTCTAGAATTTCTAAAAAAATATATATAAAAAAAGCAACTGAAATGTTAACAAAAGTTGGATTAGCAGAAAGATTACATCATTTACCAAAAGAAATGTCTGGTGGTGAACAGCAAAGAGTTGCTATTGCCAGAGCATTAGTAAATGATCCAATGATTTTATTTGCTGATGAGCCAACCGCTAATCTAGATAGCGAATCTTCCCTTGCGATATTAAAATTGTTTAAAGAATTAAATAAAAAAATAGGACAAACTATTATAATGGTAACTCATGAACCTGACGATAAAAAATATGTGGATAGAGTAATATGTTTAAAAGATGGAATTATTGAAAAAGAATAAAAAATAAGGAGTTTTGAAAAATGAAATTCACCCCTTTAATTCCCCTCTTTCATTTTTCAAAACAAAAAAATCAAAAATAAGAAATGATAAAAGCCCAACAACAAAAGAATAATAAGGATAAATTTTTTCAAAAATACGCTTCGGGGTCGTTGCACTTAATTTTCTTCCGTTATCACTACAGAAAATCACCCTCGCCTAACACAGTATATGCGGTTCACTCGTTGCACTCCGTTCACCCATATTTTGCTCCGCTACGCTCCGCAAAACATCGCATATACTGGAACGTTATGTGAAATAATTTAATAATTTTTTACACTTATGGAATTTTTACTAATAGTAATTGCTATAGTTCTCGGAATTTTATTTTATTTTTTTAAGGATAAAATTTCTATTTTTCTTCAGGAAGAAGAAAAGACTTTGCCATTTAAAAGAAAAGATTTTTTACTCAATATTCCAGAAAGGCAATTCTTTGAGAGGTTGCAATCAATTATTCCTACTGAGTATATTGTTTTTCCTCAAATTGTATTGAGTAATATTGTGAAAGTAAGTTCTTCAAGAAAAGATTTTTGGACTTATCAAAATAAGATAAACAGAAAAACAATTGATTTTGTTATTTTTGAAAAACAATATCTGAAACCAATTATTGCGATTGAATATAATGGAAAAACACACAATAGAAGTGATAGGCAGAAAAGAGACGAATTTGTAAATAGGGTGTTGGAATTAGTAGGAATAAAAAGTCTTCACATTAAACATCAGAAAAATATAAATTTTGAAGAAGTAAAAAATAAAATAAACGAATTACTAATATTGAACAAAAATAATTAAATTATTTTTGTATTTAAAACAATTCTGTTGACTAAACATCATAAATCCACTAAAGTAAATATATAGAAAGTATATTTATTTTTTAGTAAGTCTGGAAATTGTAGGGCAAAGAGATTTTAAACAATCTTTTAATGCCTTTTATTTTTTTAAAATTTTATGGAAAACGAAAAATTGGAAAAAGCAAGACATTCTTGCGCACATATTGTGGCATCTGCTGCAAACGAGCTTTATCCAAATTTAAAATTTGGTGTTGGTCCTGTAATAGAAAACGGGTTTTATTATGATATAGATTTTCCAGAAAATATTGGAGAGGAAGATCTGCAAAAAATAGAAGATAAAGCAAAAGAATTGATGAAAAGTGGTCTAACTTTTGAAAGACAGGAAATGAGTTTGGAAGATGGGGTTAATTTTTTCCAAAAAAATGGGCAGATTTACAAAGTAGAACTGTTGAACGACTTAAAAAAACATGGAACTACAAAAATAAGCGAAGAAGAAAAACAGGAAGTGGGCGATTCTGCAAAAGAAATTTCACTTTACAAAAGTGGAGAATTTACAGATTTGTGTCGTGGACCTCATATAGAAAATAGTAGTGAATTAAATCCAGAAGGTTTGAAACTTACTCGTTTGGCAGGAGCGTATTGGAGAGGGAAAAATGAAAATCCACAGCTTCAGCGAATTTATGGAGTTTATTTTGAAACAAAACAAGAATTGGAAGATCATATGGAAATGCTTGCAGAAGCAGAGAAGAGGGATCATAGAAAAATTGCAAAAGCACAGGAGTTATATTTTTTTGATGATAAAGTTGGAAAAGGCTTGGTGATGTGGTTACCAAATGGAACAATTATAAGAAATGAAATAGAAAAATTGGCAGTTGAAAAAGAAGACAAAGCAGGCTATAAGCGCGTTGTGACTCCGCATTTGGCAAAAGAAGAGTTATATATAACTTCTGGACATTTGCCGTATTATAAAGATGATATGTATCCTGCAATGGAAATGGACGATGGGACATATTATTTGCGTTCTATGAATTGTCCACATCATCATTTGGTATTTGGACACAAACCTAGAAGTTACAAAGAACTGCCTTTGCGTGTAGCAGAATATGGAACAGTTTATAGAAACGAGCTTTCTGGAACTTTGGCAGGACTTTTGCGTGTTCGTGGACTTACCATGAATGATGCTCACACGTATTGCAGTAAAACTCAAATAAAATATGAGTTTAGAGCTGTGATCAATATGACAATGGATTATTTCAAAATGTTTGATTTGGGTGATTATTGGTTTAGACTTTCAAAATGGGATCCAGAAAAGACAGAAAAATATATAAATGAGCCAGAAAATTGGAAGTTTGCAGAAAATGTGTTGCGCGAAGTTTTGCAGGAAATGGAAGTTCCATTTACTGAAGCAAGTGATGAAGCAGCTTTTTATGGGCCGAAAGTGGATGTACAGTTTAAATCTATTATTGGTAGAGAAGAAACATTGTCTACAGTTCAATTGGACTTTTTGGCAAAAGAAAGATTTGGTTTGAAATATATAGATGAAACAGGAAATGAAAATAATGAAGTGTTTGTAATTCACAGAGCGCCACTTTCTACACATGAGCGTTTTATAGCATTTTTGATAGAGCATTATGCAGGGAAGTGGCCAGTTTGGCTTGCACCTGTTCAGGTTCAGTTTGTTCCAGTTTCAGATAAATTTTTGGAAGGCACAAAAGAATTGGCACAAAAATTTGTAGATGCGGGAGTGCGAATTGAAATAGATAGCGCAAGTGAAACAGTTGGTAAAAAAGTTCGCAAAGCTGTAGAAAACAAAGTGCCATACATAATTGTAGTAGGTGAGAGAGAATTGAGTGGAGATAATTTTGCTGTGAGAATGAGGGATAAAGATGGTGAGACTGAAAATATAAATAAAGAGGAGTTTGTTGAAAGAATTGTGAAAGAAATAAAAGAAAGAAAATAATTATTTTTTAATTTGAAAAAACTTTTTATTGTTATTTTTAGTCCGACTTAGGAATCCAGAGTCTATAAACTAGAATTATTTTTATATAAAAATACATAAACTGTAATAATTACATTGTAATATAAATCCTAGATCCTCAGTCAAGCTGAGGATGACAGAAAAACACGGTGCGTATAAAAAATAAAAAAACACTATTTAAATAGTGTTTTTTTATTTTGTTGTAATCTAAGTAAGGTTATTCAACAAACATTAAGGGTCTTAAACTTTACTTGCGAAGCCAGAACTATTTTCTGAGCCTCGATTCATTCTGGACGAGTTTCTTGGTTTTGTTGCCTCGCCAGTTTTAAATAGTGTGGAGTCGTTTATTATTTCATTCAATCTTTTGATATCTTTTTTGAGTGCACTTTTTCCAAAAAACCATGTTTTTTTGAGCTTAGCTTCTTTTTCTTCTAGTTTTGCTGTTAACTCTTCTAGGAGTAGCTCTCTTTTTTGTTTTTCTGAACCTTCTGTATCATTTACTTTTTTCAACAATCCTCTTTGAGCCAAAAGCCATTCTTTTGTGTCTGGATCCATTGGTGTATCTTTTATCATTTCACCCATTCCTTTTGTTGGAAGTGGTTCTAATTCTGTAATTTCTGGTAAAACTTCTAGCTCTTCTTTTGTTGGGGCTGAGTCTAATTCTTTTTCAAGTTCTTGCCACTCTGGAGTAATTTCTGTTCCAATTTGTTCTTTTTCCTCTCCTTCTTTGAGTATGTCAGATAGTTTTTCTGGCGGTTCTGTTTTTATTGCACTTTCTGTTGTTGGTGGAATAGTGTCTTCTACTTTTTTACTTTCTTGTTCTGCAGTCGCTTGCTTTGTTAATTCCTCTAAACTAGTATTTTTTTCTTTTTCTTCATCTGCTTTTATAGATTCCTTACCAGCTTTTTGTGCTTCGTTTAAAGCTTCTATTACATCTTTTCTTTTTTCGTTTTTTATTTCTTGTTGAAAATCTGGAGAAATAATTATTTTTTCTTCATCTGTTTCTGGTTTTGAAGCAACATCAAGTTCTGCCTCACCAGATTGGATAGTTTTTTGAAGTTCAGCTTTTTGTTCTTCCAATTTTATTTCTTTTAACATTTCTTGTTGTTTTTGCATTCTTTCTATTTCTACTTTTGGATCTTCCACATTTGCGGACGCATTATAAGCATTTCGTATATTTATTGCTTCATTTACTCCAGCATTTTCTGTGGGTGGCTGATTGTTTGCTTTTTGAGCAGCTTGAAGATAATCAGCCCTTTGCACTTCTGATTTTTTCACCATTTCTATTTCTTCTTTTTTCATTTTTTTTTCTTGCTTTTGCTCTTCCGCAGATTGTTTACCTGCAATCATAGTTTCGGCAAGTGCTTTTTCTGTCTCTGTCATGTTATCTTCTTTTGCTATTTCTTTGGCCACCTCGCTCATACTCATTATTTTACTTTCTTTTTCCATATTATTTATTTTTTGTGACTGGTTTAAAAATACCTGTTTTATCTAAATCTCCTAAGGTTTGCATGTCTTTTTCTGTGCTTTGATTTACCTTTTCTAATTCTTTTATAATTTTTTGCTCTTTATCGCTAATGATAGATTCATTTACTACTTTTCTTGTTTCAGAAAGTGCTTGTTCTACTGCTGTGCCTTCTTCTCTTTCTTTTTGTTTTTGAATATTTCTATCTATATTTTTTTGTTTTTCTCGATCTTTAGCATTTTTTTCCAATAGTTCTCGCATTGCTTTTTCTCGTCTATTTTTTAAAGCATCTGGGTTTGTATTTATAGAATCCATTTTTTTAAGTAATTCTTGTTCACTTTGTTTTTGAATTGCTTCGCCTGCAATTTCTGTATTTAGTTTTCTTTCTGCTTCTTCTAAACTCATTGATCTTAATTCAGGGTTTCCCATATTTTTTTTATTTAAAATTACCTATTTATTATATGTTATATGGTTTTTTTGTCAATTTATTAGTCTTAAACTTGACAAAACCTGAAATGTTTGATATAGTTAAATGTTCTAAAAGTTCCTTACAAATGAAACTAAAAAAGGAGAAAAAGATGAATAAAAATGTTGTGAAAATTTCAGATCATAGAAAAATGTCTGGAAGATTTTATAGTGTTGTTCCAGCATTTAAATCTCCAGATTTGAATGCAAAACTTCTAAAATTTCCAAACTATTGGAGATTGGAAATTATGATTGTTATAGATTATATTAGGTTTGACAGAAAGGTTAAAACTCTTTGTATTAATATTGAAAATAAAGAATATAACTTTTCAAAACTAAACGAAAGTTTAATGAGATTTTCTCTTAGAAAAATTTCTATTTCAAGTTTGTTGGGGTGTAATAGATTTGAAGGAGACGTAAAACTAACCGAACATATAACAGGAGATAGGACATCTTTCTTTATGTACGATGTTAAAAATACAGACTTTGATTTCGAAGTTGTGTTTTATGAGGGTAGTAGGGTTACATTTATTTGTGAAGGAAGGGGAGAATTTTGAAAGATAAAAAAGTAAGACGACTATAAATATAGTCGTCTTTTTTATTTTTGTTAAGCTTGCCAAACTCTTCTTTCAATTTCTCTTGGCATTTTTTGTGAGCCGTGAGTTTTTATAAATTTTCTAGCTGAGTTTATAAACTGTTTTTTTGTCGGTTCATCCATTTTTGCAAAAACTTTGTCTTGAGTTTCATTTGGTAGTTTCAAAAAATGGTCTGGACCTTGAATGGCAAAAGCCACAAGTTTTCTCATTATTTCTTGATTATTTTGAAAACCTTCTATTTCAGTAAGTAAATCTAAATTGTTTACTTCTAATTGACCAAGCATTTCTGCAAATTTTTCTGGTGGTGTAGTTTCTAATACTTTTTGCTGGGCTTCTCTAGATGTGTGTCGTAATAAGGTTGGATTTTCAAATACTTCTTGTATTTGCATTTCTTCTGGTAGTGCATTTATTAATTCAGGGTTTAATTCTAATTTTATATCTATTAAATCTTTTTTAAATTCAGGGCTTAATGTTGAATCTTCTAATGTCTGCATTCGCGATATAATTTCTAAAGCTTTTCTTGCTTTTATACCTTTTCCAGCCACAGAAGCACTTAATATTTTTGCACTATTTGGGTTTCGTTCTATCAAAAATTGCATTTCATTTTGATTTGCCCCGGATGTATAATTTGCCAAATCATCTTCACTATATTTTGTATAAAAACTATCTCTCGCATTATCGAACTGCTGTCCCATTAATTCTATTTTTTGCTTTTCCATATTAGAAAGTGGGGGTTTTTCATAAACTTCTGTTAATTTTTGCAATTCTTGTTTTCTATTTGGGTTTGGTGGTAATTCTGGGTTGTATATTGATTGAACTCGAAGTCCTTGTTCAGAAAATAAAAGCTCTCTCATTGCCATTTCAGCCGCTGTTGGGTTTTTTCTATTTTTTTCTATTGTTGCTTTTTTTTCAGCTATTTCTTTTTCGATTGTTATTCTTTCTTTTTCAACCACTTCTTTTTTATGTTGTTCTAATTCTCCCGGAGTTGCAAAAAAATCACCTTCCTCTTCTTCATCATCACCGTCTTCTCCAAAATCAAAATCCCCAGTGTCTCCTCTAACTTTTGCGGTTGCAGCTTCGGCTTCTGCAATGGATATTCTTCTTCTTTCTGGGTTCATAGACTTGATTTTTTAGTTTATTAAATTATGTTTTTTATATTTCCTGCTTTGTATGGAGTAGAATGTAAATTTTCACGATTTAACTTAGTTAAAGTAGGTCTTAGAAGTGTCTCTACTACTTCTGGATGACTAGGATATAATTTTTTTAAAATAAGGCTAACTTCTTCTTCAGTCACCATACCTTTTTTAAGTAAATCAGTTTTTTGCTCAATAGGTAAATTTATAAAATTATCTAATATTTTTATTTTATTAATAATTTTTTCATAATAATCTGGATCAACATCTTTTATTCCTTCGAGAACTTTTTCTTTTATGTCGACATTATGTTTCAGTGCAAGAATTAGAGATATATCAGACATGTCTCCATTATTTTTGTATTTAATTAAAGTAGAAGTGTCTAGTAAAACCTCTCTTTGCTTTAATGGTTTTTCTATATATCTTTGATATTCTTTTGGGTATTTTATTTTATATTCGTCTAAATGTTTTAATATTGAGTTTTTGTCTTTTATTTTTTCTAAAATTGGATCTAAAACATTATAATCACCGCTCAAACTTAAAAGACTGGCTATAACTACTTTCTGTTCCTCATCTTTTAAGGTACTTAAAAAATCAGGATTTTTATTTAAATAATCTTCTTGTACTCTACTATCTGCAAAAATTAAATATTCTGGTTTTTTGGAAATTATGTCTAATTGTATTTTTAAATCAATAGTTATTAATAGAGAAGGCTTGCTTTCTAAAATAGATTGAATTATTTGTGATGAGAATTCTGAATTTGTGTGAGCTAAAACAGATATTACTTCTGTTGGTTTGTGTACAGAAGCCGCAGCCAAAATATCTGGATCATCTTTTTTTAATCTTAAAATTGTACTAGTTTCAAAAGTTGAAAGATCTCCACCTAATAATACATTTATAACATCTTGTTTTGTTGAGTTTTCTATTACTTCACTAAATTTCTCATCAACTCCTTCATAACTTTTTCTAGCATCTTCAAATTTTTGTCTGGTTGAAATTAAACTTTGTGTTTCTTCTTCACTTAAATTATCAAAATTAAATTCAGCATCTTTTTCAAGTGCATTTTCAAATTTAGAAAAATATTCTTTATTTGGTATATTTAGAAATTCTTCTTTAGAAAAACTGGGGATTTTTAATTCTCTTCTCATATACTTGATTTTTTAGTATTTTTTTGTTAAACTTTGCTAAAGATCAACAAAAATACAATGAATAATCAGAAGTATTATCACATCATCACATTTGGCTGTCAAATGAATAAAAATGACTCAGAGAGATTGGAGTCAATTTTGTGCAATATGGGTTTGGAAAATACAGATGATGATAAGCAGGCAGATGTGATAATTATGAATAGTTGTAGTGTGCGCGCTTCGGCAGAAGATAGGATTTTTGGGCAAACTAGAAATTATGCAAAATTAAAGATAAAAAAACCAAACTTAATAATTTGTGTGACAGGTTGTATGCCTGGGCGTGATAAAGGTGGCAAACTTCGCAAAAAGTTGAAAAATGTGGATTTATTTTTTCCAACCAAACAAATGATAAATTTGCCAAAATGGTTGGCAGAGATAAATCCAGAATTTCGTCGCGAAGATTTGGAGGAGGATTATTTAATTTTAAACCCTGTTCGCAAAAATAAATTCCAGGCTTTCGTTACAATTCAAACTGGGTGTAATCATTTTTGTAGTTATTGCGTTGTGCCATTTTCTCGCGGTTTAGAGGTAAATAGACCTTTGAAAGATGTGATGGATGAGGTGAAGGATTTGGCAAAAAATGGATATATAGAAATTGTATTATTGGGACAAATTGTAAATCATTATATTGCGCCAGATCCAGAAAATTTTTCCAAAGAAAATCCGTATAAAGAAAGTGATTTTGCAAAACTTTTGTGGGAAGTAAATCAAATTGAAGGAATAAAGAGGATGAGTTGGACTGCGCCACACCCAATTTTTATGACAGATGAGGTGATAGACGCACTTACATTATCAAAACAAATGAATTATCTGCATTTGCCAGCTCAGTCTGGAAGTAATAAAATTTTGGAGAAAATGAACCGAAGGCATACACGCGAGTTTTTTCTTGGTATAATAAAGAAGATAAAGGCAAAAAAACCTGGTATTGCACTTGGCACAGATTTTATAGTAGGATTTTGTGGAGAGAGCGAAGAGGATTTTGAAGAAACTATAAGTCTCTACAAAGAATGTGATTTTGATATTTCTTATCCCGCTCAATATTCTACTCGTTCTGGAACTGTATCGGCAAAGTTTTTTGAAGATGGTGTGCCAAAAGCAGAGAAAAAGCGTCGTTGGCTGAAAATTCAAAATATGATGAAAAAAAGAACTCACGAGAAAAATCAGAATTATGTTGGGAAAGTTGTGGAAGTTTTGGTGGACGAATGTAAAAATGGTTGGTGTGGTGGACAGTCTAATGAGATGAAGCTAACGCGTTTTAAGGGTGGTGAAGAGTTAATTGGTAAGATTGTTCCAGTTGAGATTTTTAAAGCTGAGATGTGGATTTTGTGGGGAAGGAGAGGTGAATAGTGTTAGTTATTCACGTCATCCTGAGCGAAATGGAGTAAGTCGAAATGCCAGCCTGCCGGCAGGAAGTCGAATGGGTCTTGGTTTAAAAAGACTAGAATTAAAAAATATAAACAGTGAATTGTTTACGAGATATTTCGACTCCACTTCGTTCTGCTCAAGATGACGTGAGAGGTTTCATTCGAAATGAAAGAAAAAATAAGTGAAGTGATAGAACATTTAGAACTTTTTCAAAAATATGGATAAAAAAGAATTGAGAAAATTGCCAAAATTAGTAGTACTTTTGGGGTCTACGGCTAGTGGAAAAACTGAGTGGAGTTTGAAGTTGGCAAAAATTTTTAATGGAGATATTATTTCAGCGGATTCTAGGCAGATTTTTCGTAAGATGAATATAGGAACAGCAAAAGTAGAAGGGGGGTGGCGTAGAAATGGTTTGCGAAGATCTTATTTTGTTGGCGATATTGTTCATCATTTGGTGGATTTTTTGGATCCTGGAAAGGCTTTTACTGTTGCAGAATTTAGAGATAAAGCTATTAAATATGTAAAACTTGCTGTAAAACAAAATAAATTGCCAATGATGGTAGGTGGAACTGGACTTTATATTTCTTCGGTTGTGGATAATTTTTCAATTCCACGAGTTGCCCCAAATAATAAATTGCGCAAAAGTTTATCTACAAAAAGTAACGAAGATTTAATGGTACTTTTAACAACTTTGGATCCTGTTGCAGCGGATGTGATAGATAGAAATAATAAAAGAAGAATTGTTAGAGCTTTGGAAGTATCTATTTTAACTGGCGAGCCATTTTCTGGGCAAAAAATGAAAGGTGAACCCATGTTTGATGTGTTGCAAATTGGAATAAGTGTGGATAGAGGAGTGCTTCATGAAAGAATAGAAAAAAGAATTGATAAAATGATAGAAGGTGGGCTTTTGGATGAAATAAAAGGTTTGTTAAAACAAAAATATCATTGGGATTTGCCAAGTATGAGTGGGATTGGGTATAAGCAATTTAAAGGATTTTTGGAGGGTGAATATGATTTGGAAGAGGCAAAAAGATTACTTGTGCGTGATACAAAAAGGTATGCAAAAAGACAGCTTACTTGGTTTCGTCGTGATAAGCGTATAAAGTGGGTAAGAAATTATGAAGAGGTGGAGGTGTTGATAAGAGAATTTTTAAAAAAATAGTTTTTTAAATAGTTATTTTTTTTGTGGTATAATATACTTATCTTTTAATATTATACTATGAAGATTTTAGAAAATGAAAAACATATAGATGAAATTAACGAGGGAAGAGAGCCTGTTTGGATTATTATAGTTTCTGTTGGTCTAGCTTTTCTTGTTAGTTTGTTAGTAATGCTTAGTTTGATAATTTTTCAAAAACCTGCTGTCACAGAAGTTGATATAGAACAGATACAAATTCAATTGGATGATTTAAACGAGAAGGTATCATTTTTAATGTCAGAAAATACAAATGTGAGAACTAGTGATAAGACTAATTTGAGTGTTTGTGGAAATTTTCCTTCTCACAGTGGAGAAGACAGTATTTCCAGTAGTTATTTTGTTTGTAGGGATGTAATCGTTGGTTTTTGTTATTATAAAAATAGTTATTTTGAGCCAATTGCAAACTGCGATACAGAGGTTGGCACAAATCCGTATGGAAATCCTACTTGTTTCAAAAGTGTTGTAGATATTTTTGATTTTAATGGGGAAATCCAAGAAAGAGGAACAGATGCTAATACAAAAGAGCAGGATGTTTGTGGGTTAACCACGCGTTCATATTTTGAATCTAAAATGAAATAATAAAAATTGTGTTTATTTAAACTTCTAATTTGTAATTCCCGCGCTAATCGGGAATCCAGGGTTTACAAACCGGAATTATTTTATATAAAAATATATAAACTATAATAATTACACTATTATACAAACCCTGGATCCCTAATCAAGTTGGGGATCCTATCAAAAAAACCGCCGAGTTGGCGGTTTTTTGTTTTTATTCTTTTACTCCTTTTATATCTTCTTTAGATTTTATATGTGTTAAATTGACTCTTAATATTTCTCCTAATAAAAAACCGAATATTACAATTAAAAGGTTTACTGCATAATTTTGTATTAATATATTTAAAATAAAAATAACAAAAATACAAAATAGAATTGCGTAAAGATGATATCTTTTTTCTGGTATTAATGCGCAAATAATCGCGTAAATTACAGTCAATAAAATAATACCTAAAAGATCCACCATTTCCTCCTTTGATTTTGGAACTTGCTTATTTTAGTATTTTTTTTCAAAAAAGTCAAGTTAAAAAGATAAATAAAACTAAGTACAAGTGTGAATATTAAAAGATCAAAAATAAAAACATAAAAAGAAATAAGAATAATATGTAAAGAGCAAATAAAAAATATAACTATCAATTTTATTAAGTGATATTTGGGTATGTAAATATTTTTTTTAAGCGGATATAGAAAGCAAAAAAGTATGATTATTCCAAAAATAATTCTAATTATATTTGCGTTCATTTTATACTCCTTTTTTAGAAAAAGTTCTTTATTTAAGTAAAGCAGTAAAAACTAATTTTTGTCAATTAAATAATTTGCCAATTTAATTTATCTTTACCTTTAAATATTCCAATTCCGTTGTGTTCATAAGGAGTATTCCACTGCTCCTTTTTCAATGTAATAGATTCTTGGTTTAAAGGTATTCCATAAAATTCTGCACCAAATTTTGATACAAAATCTTCTAATTTATCTAAAGCATTTTCATTTTCAAAAATTTCGCATAATAAAGGTAATGCAATTGGGGCTGAAAATATTCCAGCAGGACAATTTTGGCTATCTATTTTCTGATTAATTGGATGTGGAGCGCTATCTGAACCAAAAAAGAATTTTGGATTTCCGCTAGTCATTGCTTTAATTATTGCTTTTTGGTCTACCTCATTTTTTGCGATAGGTTTGCAATAATTGAGGGGATTGATAATATCACTATCTTTATTGCACACATCGTCAAAAGTTAAAATTGGATGGTGTGCAGAAATAGTAGCTGAAACATTGTTAGGAGATTGTTCAACAGTTTGTATCATTTCTTTGGATGTCACATGTTCTACAACTATTTTTAATTTAGGAAAATCTCTAATTAATTTTAAAAGAAATGGAATTGCCTGTGTTTCTCTTTCTATTTCAGGAATTTTTTCTCCAGTTTCTGGATTTTCAATTAACTCCCAGTGTCCAGAGAAAATCATACCCAAATCTTGTACAATTTTAAGGACATTGTAATAATTTTTAAGAAGTGACAAAGGCACACCTTCATCGGAATTTGTAGAGGTTCCTTCAGGGATAAGTTTTAATACTTTTGCTCCAGCGTCAAAAGCATCTTCTATGTCTTTTGGTGTTGTGCTGTTTGTAAGCATTATCGACATTATTGGCGTGAATCCGTCGTGAGCGTGCAGTCCTATTTCTTTTTTGTAAGAAATAACGTCAGGACTATTTTTAATTGGTGGAGTTGTGTTTCCCATTATTACGGCTCTTTTGAATACTGCGGATGTAAAAGGTAAAACATTGATAAGTGTTTGTCCTCTGCGCAAATGCACATGAAAATCATCTGGTTTTCGTATTGTTATTTTTTCTATTTTTGTGCTATAAAGATAATTTTGTATTTCATTAAATTTTTGTTCAGAGATTTTATTTTGGTTTAAAAGGGTTTCCAACAATTCACTTATTTTAAAGATTGATTTTACTGTTATTCCAGCTTTTTCTAAATTTTCTCTTCCGCCTTGCTGTCTGTCCAAAAGTATTACAACATCTGTCACATTTAGGCCTACATCATTTAGCGGTTCAACAGTTTCTAAAACACTAGATCCGCTTGTAATCAAATCTTCTACAATTAAACATGTTTGCCCTGACTCAAAAGCACCTTCTATTATTTTTTTTGTGCCGTATTTTTTTGCTTCTTTTCTGCGCATTACCATTGGAATATTATATTTTATAGACATTGCTGTAGCAAACGGTAGGGCAGTATAAGGAACTCCACAAATAAGATCAAAATCTGTATTTGAAGCTAATTCATTTAATGCGTCTGCAATTTTCATCAGAATTTTTGGATATGAAACTGTGATACGCAGATCTATATAAATAGGCGAGAGAGTTCCATTTTTTAGAGTAAATCCACCAAATTTTATAGCGCCTATTTCAAATAAATCTGAAACCAGTTTATTTTTTTGCTGTTCTTTTTTATATTCAAATGCTATTTGTGGATGCCAAAGCATTGTGGTTGCGGTCATTGTAATATCGGCTCCGGCTTGCAAAAATTCATTGAAATGCTTTGGTTCGGAAACTCCACCCATTCCAATTATTTTTAGATTTAAGCTTTTATTTTCAATAATTTCTTTTGCATTTTTTGTCAATTCTAGTGCTAAATTTCGAATTGGGTTTCCGCAAAGTCCACTTTTTTCTCTACCAATTCCAAGTGCTGGTGAGCCATCTTCTTTTTGAACGGCTACGGAGACAGAGTTTATACCCGCAATTCCAGAGGCTCCAGCTTTTGATATTGCAACCAAAGTTTTTTGGAGTGATTCTACAGTTTCAAAAAAACCAAGTTTTACGATTAAAGGTGTTTCTTTTATTTCATTTTTTATTTTTTGAATTATCTCAAAAACTTGCTCAGAGTCTTTGTACAAAATTCCTTCTTTACTTTTTACATTTGGACAAGAAAAATTTACCTCAATTATTTTTGCACCAGCACTTTTTGCAAGCTTAGAAACATTTACAAAATCTTCTGCCAAACTTGTATTTTCGCTTTGGCTTCCAACTACAGAAACTATGATAATTTGCCCTTCTTTTATACTTGCGTGAGCTTTTTTGATATCTTCTATTAGAAAATCTGGATCCATAGAAGGCATACCAAAAGAGTTGGTGATTGCTATTTCACCTGTCTTTTTAACTGGAGTTTTTTTGAGTGTAAAATTTGTGTTCAGGTCTGAAGTTTTAAATTGGTTTGGAGTTTCAACGAACACAATATTTGGACTCTTGTGCCCACCTGCATATTTACTTCGAATTGTTTTGTAAGTGAGAATATCAAACCCCATTTTCGAGGCAAGAGCTATCCATTTTGAGCTCAAGAGTGGTCCAGCTGGCACACCGATTCTGGAGCGAATTTTAAAACCTAGAAAATCAACCCATTTTTCTTTTTCTACATCAGGAATCGTTGGAATTTCTTCATTGAAAAACGGACCGTTTATAAGGTTGTATTGATAAGATTTATTTTTGTCATAAATCGGCTCGTTTAAAATTTTCATACTAAACTAGATTTTCTTTCTCCAACATCCATAATATCATAGCTTTTTGCATATGCAATCTGTTTTCAGCCTGATCAAAAATTATTGAATTTTTGTGATCAATAGCATCGCGTGATATTTCATATCCAATATGACAAGGCATACAATGCATTATTTTTGCGTTTGGTGCGTAAGTATCAATTAAATTAGCATTAAGTTGATATGGCATAAATTTTTCTTTTTTTCTGTAAAATTCTTCTTGCATTTCTGGCTTTACTTTTCCATTTTCAAAAAACTCCATATTCATCCAAGTATCTGTATGAACATAATCTGCGTCTTGTAGTGCATCACGCAAATTCAATGTTCTTTTTATTTTTCCTGTTTCTTCTGCTTGTTTGTTTAATTCTGTATCAATACTATCTGGGTCTATTTCTGGTGCCACCAAAACAACTTCTATTCCTAATTTTGCGCAAGCAAGCATTAGTGTGTTTGAAACATTATTTTCTACTCCAAGCCAAACTATTTTTTTTACATTTTCTAGACCTCCACTATGTTCAGCCATTGTCAAAATATCGCTTAAAGCTTGTGCTGGATGATATTTTTCACTACAAGCGTCCACCACTGGAATATTGTCAAAATTAGCTGCCAATTCCACATCTGCGGATTTTTTGGCTCTAAACATTAGCAGTTCTCCAAATCTCATAACAGCTTGCACTTCATCACCAAAATCAGTCAAAGAAAACTGAGTAGTTTTTGCATCTAGAAAAATAGCGTGTCCGCCCAATTGTGTCATAGCTGTTTCAAAAGAAAGTCTTGTTCTGGTGGATGATTTTTGAAAAAGCATTATCAAAGTTTGGTTTGATAATATTTTATGTTCAACTCCAGATTTAAATTCTTTTTTCAGTTTTATAGCTGTGTTGAGTATTCCCAAAATATCATTTTTTGATTGTTCTTTTAGTGAAATTATATGTCTCATATTTTTTATATTTTATATTTTTTAATTTCATTTTGATGAAAAATTTTCTCACAATATTTGCATTGAGCGTCTAAATTATTTTTATTAATGAAAAAATGACTATCCATTTTTTCATTATTTGTTATACAGTTTGGATTTGGACAAACCAAAAGTTTGGCGACTTCTTTTGGAATTACAGTTTTAAATTTTTTATAAACTTTAAAATTGCGGATAATATTTATCGTGGCGTCCGGTGCAAAAATAGCCAAAATACTAACTTCTTTTTCTGTTAATTCTTTATTTTCTATTTTAATTAAATTTTTTGTACCCACTTTTTGACTAGGAAAATTTACACCTATTGATACTATTTTATTGTCACTTGCCAAGTTTAATATTTTGAATAATTTAAAAGCAACTTTTTTAGGTATATGGTCTATAACTGTTCCGTTTTCTATGGTGAGAACTTTAAATTGTTTATTTTCATTCTCAAATTGTTTATTTTCAATTCTGTAATTATTAAAAGTTGGCTCATTAATTTGCATATTTTCATTTAAAATTGATTTCCCAAGTAATAATCCCAGAAGTGCTTGCCGCACAAATAATCCGTTTTCTGCTTGTTGAAAATAGTATGCATATTTTGTGTCGTCTATTTTTGTCTCAATCTCATTTACTCTCGGTAGTGGATGCATAATTCTCATATTTTCTTTAACATTTTGAAGCATACCAGATGTCAAAATATAGACATTTTTTACTTTTTCATATGCTGCTCGATCTGAAAATCTTTCTGCTTGAATTCTTGTCATATACAAAATATCCACTTCAGTCAACAGGTTTTCCATTTTTTTATGTAAAAAATACTCAATTCCATTTTCTTTTAGTCCGTCGAGTATATAATTGGGCATTTGCAGAAAATTTGGAGCAACAAAATGTAATCTAGGTTTAAAATGAGTTAGAGCTTGTGTTAGGCTGTGTGCAGTTCTTCCATATTTCAAATCTCCTATTATCGCAATGTTCAAATTATTTAAAGTTCCTTGACACTCTTTTATTGAAAATAAATCTAAAAGTGTTTGAGTTGGATGTTGATTTGTGCCGTCTCCGCCGTTTAAAATTGGTTTGTCTGTTGCCTCCGTCGCTCTTCTGGCAGTTCCTTCCAAAGGATGACGCATTGCTATTATATCCACATATTGACCAATATTTTTTATTGAATCATATAAAGTTTCCCCTTTTTTTGCTGAGGTTATTCCAGCATTTGCAAATCCCACTACTTTTCCACCCAAACGATTCATAGCAGTTTCAAAAGATAGTCTAGTTCTAGTAGATGGTTCAAAAAAGCAACTTCCCATGACATATCCTGAAAGTAGGTTTGGTTTTGGGTTAATTTTTAACTCTTGTGCACATTCTAAAATATAAAGAATTTCTTCTTTTGTTAATTCTTTGATGGATATAATACTTTTTCCTTTGAAATTTTGGTTCATAAAATTTTTTAAAAAAATACCACCAGTTTAGGTGGAATAAACTTGCCTAGAAATAATTATTCTAAGGCAACTGTATCTAGTAACTTTATTTATGTCTAATTGTTGCAGAATTATTTTTAGTATATTCATAAAAAAGAAAAAAATCACCGACTAGGTGATTTTATTATTACCGTATTTATTTTCTGAATTTTGTAGATATTTTGATGTATTCATACTGCGATAAATAATAACAGGATTTTAATTTTTGTGCAAAACTTGGGTTGTGGATAAAATTTAATGTATTATGATAATATTATATTTTTGGTAATTTATTTTTAAAGTGTTAAAATAAATTTACACCTAATTTTGGGTGCGTCCATTCCCTACAATTTATAAAAGGAGGGAAGAGTGGTGAGAAATTTAACTGTATTTGCTTGTCTATTTTTTTTAATAGGTCTGAATGCTTGTAAGACTTATAAACTTGTTGAATTCACACCAAGTGATCCAAATATAAAAATTTATTATTCTCCTTTAGATCCAGATGATGTTGGTAATTATCGTTGGGATGGGCATACTGTAGCCGAGGTTATAGAAAATCCAGAAGGAGAATTAATAATAGTTGTGGATACTTTTTATATACAAAATTTACCACCACTTTTGCAAGAATTTGTTCTTCGACACGAAGAAGGGCATATTATTTTAGGTGTTGATTTAAATTGGAAATTTACTACTGCCGAGAAATTAGATGCTCAGGCAACATGTTATGCAATGATTTTTTTTAATGATATCGAAATAAAATTAATAAAAATAATGGCAAAAGAGCATCATTTAAAAGAGGGTCTTGTAAATTGTTGGGAATAAAAAATCCCGCTTAACCTTTTTTAGGTTGAGCGGGGAGTTTATGTGAAAAGGTTAAAACAAAAAAGAACTTTTTAAAAGTTCTTTTTTGTTTTGTTTATTTCAATTTTTCTCTAAGCATTTTTTCCAAAACTTTTGGGTCAGCACTTCCTTCACTTGCTTTCATTGCCATTCCAATTAGGAATTTTAGTATTGGTTCTTTTCCTTGTTTAAATTGTTCCACTTGGTCTGGATAACTTCGGATTACATTTTCTATAATTTCACCCAATTTTCCTTCATCGTTAATTTGCCCATAACCTTTTTCCTCCATTATTTGTGTCGGGTCAATATCAGTTCCAGCGTTAAGCATATCTCCCAAAAGTTTGAGTGCATTTGTAGAATTGATGCGTTCAGCATAAACAAGTGCCACAAGTTCTGCAAAATTTTCTGGAGAAATTGCCAAAGTTTTTATATGCATTTTTCTATTTATCATTTCACCCATTAGTTTACTGGTAAGCCAGCCTCCACAAAGTCGTGCGATTTTATTTCTTTTTTCTTCCATTATTTCATTGCTATCTCCTTTTATTTCTGGCAGGCTGTGCAACCAGTCCACAAGCTCGCTCATCACGCGTTCGGTAAAATCTGCCCACTCTTTATCGTTTGTCAGTATTTTGGAGTCAGAATAGGAAAATCCGTACTCTGTGTGAAACCTCTTTCTTTTTGCAATTGGTAATTCTGGCAAACTTATCTCACCAGCAATTTGCAAAGGGTGAAACGGTGGAATATCTGGTTCTGGAAAATATCTATAATCATGTGCAGATTCCTTTTTTCTTTGTGGAATTGTTTCTTGTTTTTTTGCGTCCCAACCTTTTGTCTGCTGTTCCCAATTTTCTCCATTTTCCAGCATTTTTGTCTGCTGCGCAATTTCAAATTCAAGTGCTTTCTCTACTGCTTTAAAAGAATTTAAGTTTTTTACTTCAACTTTTGAATTTAAAACATAATCACCAAGTGGTTTTACAACTCCATCCACAATTTCAAATTTTCCTGCTTCTTGCACAGAAATATTTGCCTCACAACGCATTAGACCTTTTTCCATATTCGCATCACTCACATTTAAATATCTCAAAATTGAGCGTAATTCTTGGCAATAAGTTTTTGCTTCAAGTGGAGTTTTGAAATCTGGCCTTGATACAATTTCAACGAGGGGAGTGCTGGCGCGATTGAAATCTGCCAAAGTGTTTCCTTCTTTGTCATGTGTCAATTTTGCTGTATCTTCTTCCAAATGTACTCTTTCTATCTCAATCAAAGCAGTATCGCGAACATTTTCTTCTGTTTCAAAAGTAAGAGTTATTTCTCCGTGTTCTGCAATAGGCTCGTCAAACTGAGAAATTTGATATGCTTTTGGCAGGTCTGGATAAAAATAATGTTTACGATCAAATTTTGAAACTTCACGAATAGAACAGCCCAAAGCTTTTCCAATTTTTACAGTCCACGCGATGGCTTTTTTGTTTGCTGTTGGAAGCGTGCCTGGGTGACCAAGGCAAATTTCGCATACATTTTTATTTGGCTCATTTTCGTCTGGATTATTTTTGCAAGAGCAAAACATTTTGCTATTTGTTTTTAGTTCTACATGAACCTCCATTCCAATGATTGTTTGATACATATTTTTGAAGAATTAGGAAGTGATGGATCGCTTTGCTCGATAGATCACTTCGTTTGATGAATTGTCAAATTGCATTTGACTTGATGATAGCCTGCTGGCAGACAGGAGTCGCTATACTTGTGTAGGATAGAAACAAAAAACCCTTCTAAAGTAGAAGGGTTTTTTAATCTACCTAAGTTGTTTCTATTTTACTGTTTTTGTGTTATTTCTGCAACCTTTGGGGTTTTTTGAAGTTCAGTAAATAGGATAATCGGTGCCCCATTTGTAAGTGGTATAAAAAGTATACTCACAAAACTTGTAATTAAACTAGACATAATTAAAGCAAAAGTGTAAACACTGGATGTTTCGTCTATTCCAGAAGTAAGTAGACCAAGAATTCCACCAACAAGTCCTCCTATAATTAACATTAAAATAGCAAAAATTAAAATTGAAGCAAACAACCTCCAAAGTACTGCCCACCAGCGTCCTTTTACCAGTTCTTTACTAGATTTAATAGCTTCCACGACCTTCTTTTCGTTGATAACGGCTTCATGAAGTGTAAAAAAATACCAAATTGAAAATATTACACCTGGAATTATAAAGAGTATATATCCAACAATAATAATAAGTGTAGATAATATAGAAGCTAAAATTGCAGGAATTAAAACATGTTTCACATTTGATAATTCTGTTTTAATATCTCTTACTTCTTTTCCATTATATTTTGCGTAGAAAACACGTATAAAACTTGCTGTAATCCAAAATGTAGCAAACCAGGAGGCTAATAATAAAACAAAATATCCATTGAAAATCATTGCGTCTCTGGCAGAATCACTTGCTGCAAATTCTTTTACAAAAGTTGAGAGTATTGTTATTATCCCTGTTGGAATAAATAGTGCAATTACATACGAAAAGAAAAGTTTAAAATTTTCTTTATAAATATCTATTGTTTTTTGAATTAGTTCTTTTGCTGGGATTAACATAGTTTAGTTCATTATTTTTTTAAGTAAGTTTAAAGCATCCATTTTCATTATAGCAATTTCTGTGTTTACATTCAAGACTTCAATTTTAGTTCCTTTTTCTGTGAAATATTTTTGATATTCTGGATTCAAAAACTGAGCTTGTGCTTTTTCTAAAAATGGTTTGTTTTCAAAAATCGTATTATCTTGTTTTTCATATCTTGTAGAAAGTCTATCAAGTGCAGAGTTTGCGGGTAGGTTTGCGATTATCAAATAATCTGGAGCATTTTGTAGTGCAAAAGCATTTCCTTCCAAGTTTGCCACAAAATCTATATCTACATTTCCCTGGATTGGTTGATAACAAAGTGAAGTGCTTACACTTCTGTCTTGCAAAATTATTTTTCCAGCTTTTAGAAGTGGAACTAAAATTCTTTTATAAAGAACTAATCTGTCCAATGAATATGCATTTGCTGTGGCACTTGCAGTATAGTCATTTCCATTTTGTATTATTTCGTTGCGAATAGCTTTGCCAATCCAGGCGTGTGTTGGTTCTCCAGAAATTATCACATCATATTCAAGCAGGTCTTCTGCTTTTGGGTGTTTTTCATTTTCTTTCCAAAAATCAATCAAATTAAAAACTTTTTTACCATTGTTTTCTAAATATTCAGCCCAAGTTTTTATTATTGTTGTTTTTCCACTGCCGTCTATTCCATCTAAAATTATAAACATATTTTTAAAAAAGGATTAAGAATTAAGTTAAAATTATTGCAACTTGTTATTTATACTATTTTGTAAATAGTGTGCATTTTTTGGGGAAATAATACTTTTTCCTATTTTTTCTTCAATATCTATCCTAGCTTTACCTGCTGTGTCACCACCTTTTTTGGCGATTTCCTTACTTTCTAAAAAAGTTTTTGGTTGTTTTTCTTTGGATATTTCGGTTGTTGTTGCTTCGGCAAGCATATTTAAAATCAACTCCAAATTAGTCATACTATCTCTTAAATTCTGTTTTTGAAGATTTTTAAACTTTTTATATTGTTTTACAGATTTTCCAGACCAAGCTTTTGTAATCTCATCTGTTAAAATTGCAAATTCTATTCCTTTTTGAACTCCTCTTTCTTCCCACTCATCTGTTAATTCTTTTCTTACTTCAATTGTTTTTATTCTCTGATTTATCCAATCTTTGGAATATCCTTTTTTAAAATAGGTTTGCATTGCTCGGTCTATTGCAAGTTCTGGATCTTCGGTTTCTGCTATTCTTTCATAGCCAACTTTTGCAAGCCAAAGTTTGAAAGGTTCTGCTTTTGGGGAGGGAATGGATTGGATTGCACGTAATAAATCTTGGGTAGAGAAACAGTCGGTTTCCCTTATTTTATTATCAGAAGCTATCATTTTGAACCGTACGATTTTTTCGTACACTTCACTTCCTTCATTTTTAAATTTATTTTTTAGGTCACTCCAATATCTTTTTGGAATTGTAGAGTTAGTTAAAACAGAAATAACGTCTACAACTGAAAAATACCAAAGTTCATCTTTTTCATTCCAATGTCTGCGAACTTGTTTTTCGTGAAAAAGCGTGATCGAGCTGTCTTTATTAGACATAATTATTTTTCATAAGTTAAAAAAGAAATTTCTCCCATTTTTTCTTCTTCTGTTATTTTCCATTTTGTCTCGTCTATTTTTGGGAAAAAAGTATCGCACACATCTATTGTTCGGTGAACTTTTGTGATATAAAGTGTATCGGCCAAATCTATAGACTGTTTGTAAATTTCGCCACCGCCAATTATAAAAACTTTTTCATTTTTGTGAGCTTGTATAGCTTTTTTGATATCAGAATAAACCGCCACCTCTTCTGGTGCTTTATAATCTGGTTGCCTAGTTATTATAATATTTTTTCTGTTTGGAAGTGGGCGAAATTTTTCTGGTAGAGATTCCCAAGTTTTTCGCCCCATTATTACCACATTTCCTGTTGTATATTTTTTGAATAATTTCATATCTCCAGGAATATTCCACGGCAAATCACCACTTACTCCTATACAATTGTTTTCACTTACGGCTGACATTAATGCGATCATATTAAACTGCTATATCAAATTTAATTCGTGGATAACTTTGGTAGTTGGAAAGTTTTGTATCTGTATACTGCCAGTCAAAAATAGATGAAAAATTTTCTGTTTCTATTTTTGGTAATTGGAATTTAGTTACATCGCGTGTTAATTGTTCTTTTGCTCCATTTATATGATTTTCATAAATATGAGTATCTGCCAAAAACCCAATTAGACGACCTTCTTCAAAACCAGATTCTTTGGCGAGCAAATGTAATAGTAAGGCATAACTCGCAATATTAAAAGGAAGCCCAAGCATAACATCCACAGAACGCTGATTCCAGAGTAGATTTAATTTTCCGTTTATCACTGTCACTTGAAAAGCATAGTGGCAAGGCGGAAGAGCCATTTCATTTATCATTGTAGGATTCCAAGCCGACACTATCATTCTGCGGTCATGTGGGTTTGTTTTTAGTTTGTCAACTACATTTTTAAGTTGATCTACACCTTTTCCAGAATAATCGCTGGTGTGGTGGTCGTACGGAGCATTGAAATTTCTCCACTGAAATCCATAAATTGCACCCAAATCTCTTTCTTCTCGCATTTTCTTCTTTGCTTCTTCGCTATGTCCGTACGGTGCTTTTTTTGGGTAAGCCCATTCGTCCCAAATGTGGTTGTTTCTATCTTGCAACCACTGTTTGTCTGTCAATCCTTTTATAAAAAATTCCAATTCACTAGAGACAAGTCTGATAGGTACTCTTTTTGTTGTCAACATTGGAAAACCTTTGGACATATCGTGCTGGAAAAAAGCTCCAGCAACCGCAATAGTATCCACTCCTGTTCTGTTTTCCTTTTTTTCTCCATTTTCCAATACATTTTTTACTATATCTAAATATTGTTTCATAATTTTTTAAATTCCTGTTGAACCAAAACCACCTCTATTATTGTTAGACATTTTATCAACTTCTTGCCAGTTTACTTTCACAATTGGCACAAAAATTCCTTGTGCAATTCTTTCGCCTGCTTTAATTTCTACGGTTTCATTTCCAAAATTATAAAGTGCTGTGCTTATCTCGTCATTTTCTCCACAATAATCTTGATCAACTATTCCTACATTATTTGCAAGCATTAAACTTCTTTTCTGTAGACTAGAGCGTGCTGCAATTACAAGCATGAAATTTTGTGGAGTCTCAATAATCAAATTGCTTGGAGCCATTTTTATTTCTTTTGGTTCAATTGAAATATCTTTTCGTGTATAAATATCAAAAGCAACAGACCCTTTAGTTTGATAGTGGGGAAGTGGAAGTGATTTGTCAACTCTTTTAATTTTGACCTCCATATTTTTTTATAATATTATCTATTTGCTTGTTTAATTCTTCAAAATTTCCACTGTTTTCAATTTTTTCCATAGCCTGCTTTGCAACTTCACGAATACTAATTTCTGTAGATCTTTCGTGGTCTGCTAAAAAGTCTTCGTAAGTTTTAGATTGGTCGTCTGTATTTTCAGATCTTTTTACCAATCTCTCGTAGCGAATTTTTGGATTTGCATCGATATGAATTAACACAAAACCAGACATTTTTGTTAGGTATTCAATATCGGCCATTCTACGAATTCCGTCAACTACTATTGTATTACTTGAGTCGTTTTCCACATCTTTTCCAAGTGTTTTAGCCATCACATCTTCACCAAAAGTACTTCTAATAAATTCTGAAGTTTTTATGAGATTGTCTCTATTTTTTTCTACATAAATCCTATCTAAAATATCACGAAGCATTGTAGAAAATCTGTAAGACGGCGCATTGTATTTTTCTTTTAAATATTCTGCTGCGGTTCCTTTTCCACTAGCAATAAAACCAGTAAATCCTAAAATTATTTTATTGTTTGTCATATTTTTCTACTGTTTCTTCGAAGTAATTTAGTGAAATTCCAACACGCCTAAACATATCTTCGCTTTCTGCACCGCGGTGATATTTTTTCTCACAAACAACTTTTTTTATACCAGAATTTATAATCATTTTAGCGCAAGTAGAACACGGTGTCATTTTGCAGTAAAGTGTTGCGTTTTCAATCGCCACACCTCTTTTTGCAGCTTGAACTATAGCATTTTGCTCTGCGTGAGTTGTGCGCAAACAATGTTGACTCTGACTTCCATCTTCGTGAATTATAGTTTTAAATTGATGTCCAATTTCGTCGCAATGAGGAATACTGCGTGGAGAGCCAACATAGCCTGTCACTAAAATTTGCTTATCCTTTGCGATTACACAGCCAGACCTTCCTCTATCGCAAGTCGCTCTTGTTGCCACAGCTTTTGCAATATCCATAAAATATTCGTCCCAGCTAGGTCTTATATATCTATTTTTTTCTTCCATATTTATTTTATTACTTTAAAATAAAGCTATTAGTTTGTATAGTTTATCAAACTTATCTAAACCGTCAAATTAAAAAACACTGATTTTAACAGTGTTTTTGGTTTTTATCTTCTAAATATACTTTTTAATTTTGTTAGAAAACTTTTTTGTTTTTCGGGGTCATACCTACTACCTTCTTTTTCAAAATGATTGTATGATACAAAAATTTTTAGCAATGGATTGTTCGCAAGCCACGAAGACATTATAAAAACTAGAATTTGATTTGCTTGATACTTATTATTAAATTTTGCGCGAGCCCAAATTGCGTATGCTTTGTTATACATATTCATTGGATTGGAATTGCTAAAATCTGTATTTTCAAAAATTGCGTATTTTGCGTTTACATTCATTAATTCTGCACCAATAAAACTTGCATTTGTGCAATCTGTATTTGAAAGGTCTGCATTAAGTAAGTTTGTATTGTTAAAACAGATATTTCTTAAATTTGCTCCAGAAAAATTTGTATTTTGTAGCTCTGCAGACTCAAAATTTAAACCAGACAAATCCATTCCAGAGAAATCTAGTTTTTTTTCTGGATTATTTTTTCTCCATTTATGTATTGCAATTAAACTACCATTTTCTCGAATTTCTTTGATTATTTTTTTCACAATGCGGATCTCCGTTGGCAAATAAAAAGAACTTCTTGGATATTATCACAAGAAGTTCTTTTTTTCAAGTTTTTAATTAGATACTTATAGTTTTAAAGCGGACTTTCAACTTTTATACTTGGCCCCATGCTACTCGTAATATATAAAGATTTTATATATGTACCTTTTGAGGATGTTGGTTTAACTTTTTTTAAAGTTTCCATAAAGTAGTTGAAGTTTTCAACTATTTTGGTATCGTCAAAACTTACTTTACCAATTGTTTGGTGTATGTTTGAAGTATCGTCATTTTTGAAAGAAACTTTACCTTTTTTAAGGTCTGCAATCATTTCTTTTACATTTGGTCCAACTGTTCCAGTTTTTGGATTTGGCATAAGTCCACGTGGTCCCAAAACACGAGCAACCATTGCCAGTTTTGGCATCATTTCTGGTGTTGAGATAGCTACTTCAAATTCAATTTTTCCACTAGTTTTAATTTTTTGAATTTCTTCTTCTCCATAGATAAAGTCAGCTCCAGCTTCTTTTGCCTCTGCTTCATCGTTTGGTCCTACAAAAGCTGCAATTTTCTTTGTTTTTCCAGTTCCGTGAGGAAGTGTCATTGTGGTACGAATTTGCTGATCACTTTTTTTAGGATTAATTCCTAAGTTTGTGTGAACTTCTACCGAAGCATCAAATTTTACATTGCTAGTTTCCTTTACTAAAGCAACAGCTTCTTCTATTGTGTAAACTTTTGTTTTATCGATCTTTTCTGATAATTCTTGCATTCTTTTTGACATATTTTTTGTCGTAAGTGGTATTAGCGCTTAGCATTTTTGAAGACTAAGCTCCCACATATAAATTATGGTCTAATAATACCAGAATTCTTTGATTTTGTCAATAGTAGGAAATTAATAATTTTGATATTCTGTCATTTCGAATGAAGTGAGATTTGCACACTGGCAAGTGGTTTTTTTAAACATTTTAAAAGTAAAGTTCTTAATGATTACAATATTTAAGTAATTTCTCATTTGTATTATTAAATTCGAAATGACAGGAAAAAATATAACAAAAAAAGCCCGTTCGCGGTTGCTACTTGGGCTTTTATATTATTTTCTTCTCCTTGTTTGTTGCAAATCAACTTCTTCGCAGTTTGGGCAAAGAATACCCACGCGATTTTCGCTGTATTTACAGTTTGTGCAAAATCCAGCTCGTAACTGGTGTTGAAACTTTGCTGGTCTTTTTGTAATTTTAGGCGTTGCTTTTGCGAGAAAAGCAGCCAGGTATTTTCTTTCACTTTGGTCTTTTCCAAAGCTTCGGAAAATTACATTGGCACACGCCTGTTTTTCTGAAACAGCGTGTGTACTTCCTACAAAAACTCCATTTCTATACACAAACCACTGAACTTTTTCCACTTTTTCCTCCTTGAAAATGAACCCTTATAATCATAATACAATATCACAAAAAAGCCCTTTTGTCAAGCAAGAAAGATAGTAAATTAACAATTAAGCAGGTTAACTAAAATAAGATACAGATAATTAATTAAAAATCCCTATAGCGTCATTCCCAGCTTGATCGGGAATCTAGAGTTTCTAAAATAATACAGTGATTCAAATTAGATTTTTAATCAAGTTGAATATAATAGACAAAACAAAAAACCTCTTTTATGAAAGAGGTTTTTTTAATGTTAAATTCTTATTTTTTCTTTGTTACATCATTTATGACTTTTCCATTGGCAAATGAGTCTATGTTTTCGGCTGTGGTGTTTATTATTCTCTCTATTGCTTCTGTGCTATTAAAAGCATTGTGAGGTGTGATAATTACATTTGGGTGATCTATCAGCATATTATTTAAAAGACTGTTTTTGATCACTTTTTCGTCTTTTATCATATTCATACTTAGTCCACCACGCTCACCGGTTTCTGAATAAAAAATATTTGATGGGTCTTTTGCAATTTGTTCATCTTCCAAAACATCCAAACCAGCACCAGCAATTCTACCACTCTCCAATCCCCAAACCAAAGCTTCTGGTTCGACAAGTCCACCGCGAGCTGTGTTTATAATATAAGCTCCTTTTTTAATTTTTTTAATGTTTTTCTTATTTATGAGGTGGTAAGTCTCTGGAAATAGTGGAAGATGTAGTGTAATTATATCAGATTTTTTTAATAATTCGTCTAGTTTTTTTACATAACGAAAATTGAAGTCAGTTTCTAATTCTGGTTTTGGAAATAAATCAAAAGCAATAATTTCAGCTTCAAAACCAGCTAGTCTTTTTATAACATGTTGACCAATATGACCAGTTCCAATAACACCAATTGTCTTTCCTTTTATGTCAAAACCACGCAATCCGTGATAATCATAATTACCTTCTTTTACTCGGTCTATAGAGTGAAAAAGTTGGCGAGAAAGCGCAAGAATCAAAGAAATAGTATGTTCTGCAACAGTATTTTCACCATAAGTCGGCACATTACAGACAGGAATTTTACGCTTTTTTGCCTCTGCCAAATCTATATGGTCAAAACCAGTGGACATTGTGACAATTAATTTTAGGTTTGGTAAATTTTGAAAAACTTCTTTATCTACTTTTGAATCTACAAAAACGCCTAAAACTTCTGTTTTTTTATCTAACTTTTCTATATCTATAATTTTACTAACAACCGTTATCTTATGACTTTTAAGTTGAGTTTTTAGGTATTTTGTAAAACTTGTCATTACTCCAAAAAATGAGCAGTTTAATTTTTTTAACATATATTTAAACTTTTTTATTTTTATCTTTTCTCAATATGTAACCGTGACTAAAAAATAGGATTATTCCAGCTGCCATTGTTGGAATATCTCTTACCAAAGATCTTTGCATATTAATTTTTGCAAAATTTTTATTTTCTTGTTTTTCTTGCCAAACTGTATGTTGAATTTTCCATTCGTCTAGCATTCTTTTTTCGTCTTCTGTTAGTTTAATTTCACCATCGTTTTCTATTATTTTAAGTTTTGTATCAGAAATAAAAGGACGAATTGGCATTTTTTCGTAACTATAGTTTTCTTGTGCAACATCTGGGAAAACCCATGTTTCCAGAGCTATTTTCGTCATATCTATTCCAGGGATTACCATCATCATAAGCCCTGCCAAAAGTACTGCATAGAAATAAATTTTTCTAATTATATCTTTTGCGGATGAATTATTTTTTGCCATATTTTTTATTTTATTGTGCTATATATATTATAATTATGTAGTATAACAAAAACTCACCTATTTTGGCGAGTTTTTGTTAGGTGTATCTTTTATTTTAGATTTCTGTTTCAATACCCATTTGTCTCGCAGTCCCAGCAATAATTTTCATTGCTTGGTTTACATCATTTGTGTTCAAGTCTGGCATTTTCTTTTCTGCGATTTCTTTTAATTGAGCATTACTCAATTTGGCTACTTTATCTTTCAAAGGGTTACTTGAACCACTTTTTAGTTTTAAGGTTTGTTTTATTAGTGCGCTTGCTGGGGCAACTTTTGTAATAAAACTAAAAGATCTATCTTCGTAAACATCTATAATAACAGGCACAATTTCTCCTTTTCTGTCTGCTGTTGCGTTGTTAAATTGAGTACAGAATTCTTGGATATTTAATCCATGTTGTCCCAATGCTGGCCCAACTGGAGGCGCAGGGTTTGCTGCTCCACCTTTAATTTGTAATTTTATTTGTGATAATACTTTCTTTGCCATATTTGGTATATTATTTTCGGTTTTCAGACTTCAGAAGCTCTCGTCTTTCAACTTTTTATTAATTTAGTTACTTTTTTTAATTTGTAGTGCGTCTAGCTCAACTGGTGTCTCTCTTCCAAACATACTAACAAGAACTTTAACTTTACCTCGTGTTTCATCGACTTCACTAACTTTTCCTTCGAAATTTTTAAATGGCCCATCTGTAATTTTTACAGAATCGTCTACATTAACATCAATTTTGTGTGTAGGATCTTCCACATCCATTCTCTTTTGAAGTGATTTTACCTCCGATGGGTCAATTGGAGTAGGGGTAGTACCAGAACCAACAAAACCAGTGACATTTGGTGTATTTCTTACAACATACCAAGAATCATCTGTCACGATCATTTCTACCAAGACATATCCTGGAAAAATCTTTTCTTCAATTACATTTCTTTTTCCACCTTTAATTTTAATTTTCTTTTCTTTTGGAATCAAAACACCAAAAATTTTGTCGCCCATATCAAAAGACTCTGCTCTTTGCTCTAGGTTTCTTTTTACATTTTCCTCGTATCCGCTATATGTGTGTAATACATACCATCTGCGACCAAGGTCTAGGGTTTGTTTTGCCATAAAAAATTAAATAATTGTTTTTAAAATAATGTCGAATAAGTAATCTAAAATAGCAAAGAAAATCATAATTCCAAGACTAAGCGCTATTACAATAATAGTGTAGTTTTTAGTTTGTTTTTTTGTTGGCCAAGTCACTTTTTTCATTTCACGACTTGAGTCAATAAGGTATTTTTTTAGCTTTTTGATTGCTTTTAACATATTTTTTCTATTTAAAAAAGGCCTCTGGCCAATCTATTTAAATAATAACTTATTTTGTTTGTTTTGTCAAGTGAAAAGTATAAATAGTAAAATAAAAAAACGGACATTATTGTGGTCCGTTTTGTTTTTAGTAACAGGTAGTTTTATTTGTTGTTTTTATTTTTCCTGTATTTGTTATGTCTACCAAACCTCGATTTAGTCCGTAAGAGTATGAGAGGTCTGATTTTTGTGGAATACTCACAGATAGGAACTTCGGTTTATTTTTTGGATCTGTAATTACAAAATCAGACAATCTGCCAAATTTATACATAGAAGTATCAATTTCTAAGTCTTTTGGTAATTCAACTAGTACTCTTTTTAATTCCACCTCGGTCACTTCTTTTGGGAGGACATTTAAAATATTTTTTAAAGCACATTTTTCTTCAAGCATTTGCTCGAGTAGAACTATAAGAGGTGAGTTGATAATATGTATTCCTTTTACTAAACAAAGAATTCTCCAGACTCTATAAATTTCGACAATATAGTAGTATTCCAAACTTTCTTTTCCTAGAAGTTTTACAAATCTTGTAATTTTTTCACCGTTAAAAGTAATTTCTTTCTCTATTCCAATAAATGGTACGAAGAATAGTGATGATACTTCTCCTGTTTTGTATTTTATACTAAAGTTTACAGTAATACCAAGAGAAACTTTTCCTTTTTTTAAAATGAACTGTTTTGAAAAAAATTGTTTTGGACCTTTTCTAGGCATTTTTTCTCCGTTTCTTTTTTTTTTTGGACAGCTCAAGCTTACATTATTTTTATATTTTTGTCAATAAAAAACCCACTTTTCAAAAGTGGGTTATAGGTTTTCTACAAACTAATGTGTGTTTGTAAATATTTTGAAAGCTGTCTTTTGAAGGGTTCACCTTTTGTTGTTATAAGAAGGTTTGCAGTAGTTGTTTTAGTTGCTCTTGTAGAGCGTATATTCTTTTTAAAAGGATTTTTTAGTCTACGACTTAACATTTCTTGAACTTGCTCTTGACTATGGTCTTTGCCGAGCCAGTTGGAAATCTTTTTCAAATTTTTTTCTTCGAGTGCATCTTCTATTTTGCTTATAAAATTAAAACCTCTAATTTTTATAGAATTTACCAAAAGAACCATTAGTTGATAAGCTTTTCTCAAATCATATTCATTTGCTTCGGCGGGAAAGTTGTATTTCGCTTCCACCCCTTTAATAAGGAGGTAAGGTCTGATAAAAAGTACTTTTTCTGATAAATGATATTCCTCTTTTTTTGTCTCTGTCTTTGTAATAGATTTTAAACTAAATTGAATTTCTAATATCAGTTGAACTCTTTTTTGTTTTGCTACTAAAATATGAATATATTTTGAGTGTTTATTTCCTACAATATTCACCTTCTCTCTCCTTTTTTGTCAGCGTGAAATTACGCGACAAAGAATATTAACATTATTTAATAAAAAAGTCAATAAAAAATGCAGGTTTTTATTCCTACATTTTTTATTTTAAATATTTTTTTATTTACACGTCCAAATCTGTCACAGTTTTTGCGTGAGTTTGTATAAATTTTTTACGAGGAGCAACCTCGCTTCCCATTAGAATATCAAAGATTTCACTTGCTTTTTCTGCATCTTCTACAGTAATTTGTAATAAAGTTCTTGTTTCTGGATTCATTGTGGTGTTCCAAAGTTGATCTGGATTCATTTCTCCCAAACCTTTATACCTTTGAATATTTACTTTTTTACCTTTTACTTTTACTACTTGCTCTTCTCCTTCGTCATTTTCTTCTTCTTCAAGCTCAACTTCTGCTTGGTTTATTCCGTCTTTTTTAAGCTTTGCTTTTAAGGCTTCTTCGGAATAAAACCATTCTATTTTTTTACCCTTTTTAATACTAAAAAGAGGTGGTTGAGCTACATATAAAAACCCACCAGATATAAGATCTGGGAAATATCTAAAGAACAATGTTAAAAGAAGTGTTCTAATATGCGCACCGTCTACATCCGCATCGGTCATAATTATAATTTTGTGATAGCGCAATTTTTCTATATTAAATTGATCTCCAATATTTGTACCCATTGCAATGATAAGAGATTTCAATTCGTTGTTTGTAAGTATTTTATCCAATCTTGCTCTTTCCACATTTAAAACTTTTCCACGAAGAGGTAGAATGGCCTGAGTATTTCTGTCTCTTCCTTGTTTGGCACTACCACCCGCAGAATCTCCCTCTACAATGTACAATTCTGAATTATCTGGTTTTCTACTCGAACAGTCTGCAAGTTTTCCTGGCAGTGTAAAACCCTCTAATGCTCCTTTGCGAAGAATAGATTCTCTGGCTGCTCGCGCTGCATTTCTTGCTCTGGCAGCGAGTACACATTTTCCAATTATTGCCTCTGCATCACGCGGATTTTCTTCTAGAAAAATCAATAAATGTTCTGACAAAATAGAGTCCACTGCAGGTCTTACTTCTGGATTTCCAAGTTTTGCTTTTGTCTGTCCTTCAAACTGTGGATCTGGAATTTTAACCGAGATAATAGATGTTAAACCTTCTCGTACATCGTCCCCAGTTAAATTTTTATCTTTTTCTCTTAGTATTTTTTTGTCTCTAGCATAAGAGTTTAAGGTTCTGGTAAGTGCAGCTCTAAAACCTGCAACATGAGAACCTCCGTCTGGATTGATTATATTGTTTGCAAAAGCAAAATTTGATTCTGTATAGTCATTTGTATATTGAAGTGAAAGTTCTACTAAAACATCATTGTGTTGTTTTTCTACATAAAAAACATTTGGATGTTTTGTCTCTTTATTTTTATTTATGTGTTTTACATAACTAGCAATTCCACCTTCAAAATAAAATTCGTGACTATTTTTTAAAAAATTTACAGCATTATCATCTTTTTCTTTTTCTTCTGGGGATCTGCTGTCTGTAATTGTCACGCGAACACCTTTTGTAAGATAAGATTGTTGTCGTAAGTGATCTATTATTGTTTTCCAGTTGTAGTCTATAGTTTCAAAAATACTGGAGTCTGCTCTGTAAGTAATTTTTGTTCCTGTTTTGTCGGATTTGCCCAATAGTTTTACCTTTGCTTTCGCTTTACCTATTTTGTATGTTTGTGTCCAATATTTTCCGTCTCGGTGAACTTCGGCTGTTAATTCTGTGGATAAAGCATTTACAACAGAAACACCTACACCATGCAAACCACCAGAAACTTTGTATCCGCTGTCGTCAAATTTACCACCAGCGTGAAGAGTGGTCATTACAAGCTCCAAAGCGCTTATTTTTTTGATTGGGTGAAGTCCTGTTGGAATTCCACGACCATTGTCTGTCACAGAAATCCAGTGATCTGGCAAAAGCTCAATGATAACATGATCACAATAACCAGCCATTGCTTCGTCGAATGCGTTGTCTACAACTTCCCAAATCATATGGTGAAGTCCTTGTTGACCAGTGGAACCAATATACATCCCAGGCCTTTTGCGAACAGCTTGCAACCCTTCTAAAACGGTAATATTTTGTGCACCGTATGAATCATTCTTTTTTACTTTTTTTTCTGAAATTTTCGGCATAATAAAACTAGGTATAAAATTATTAGTAGTCCCATTATATAACTATATAACTATATAACACAAGAGTGCGTACTGTTATTTAGAACATTTTTGGTGTATAATTAAATTAACTTTTTTATATTATGTTTCAAAAAGAAAAGTCAGATATTTATCGCTATAATGGCGGTGGAGGAGAAGAAATATCAAGTAGAAAGCTTGTGTTGGCACAGTGGTTTGTTGCCCACAGAATTTTACTTAGAAAAATCGGAATTGGTATTTTGGTTTCTTTTTGCGTTGTATTTTTAGGTTTCGGTTTGTTTGGCTGGGTTAAATATCTATCTTATGATTATTGGGTAGATAGAAATCAACTTGTGGAACAAACAGTTTTGTTTCAAAATTACACAAATTTGCAACCAATTTATTCAGCATCAAATTTTAGAGTCTCTGGCACAAAAGTATTTAGAAGTGCAGAAGAAAAATACGACCTAACTGCTAAAGTTGCAAATCCAAATAAAATGTGGGGAGCTAAAATAACTTATAAATTTTTATTCTCCGGAGGAGAAACAGACAGTAGAAGTGTTATTGTATTGCCAAACACAGAGTCCCCAGTTATTTATTTTGGGTTAAGTTCTGTGGTTTTTCCTACAAATGTTAGGTTGGTTGTAGAAAATATAGAGTGGAAGAGGGTTGGGCCTCACATTTCTACAGATCCAATTGGATTTGTATCAAGTAGGACAGATTTTTTTGTAGAGAATTTTAATTTCACTAGAGGAAGTTTGGTGGAAAATGCAGTTCCAGTAAACAGAATTGAATTTGATATTATAAACAATTCTGCTTATGGATTCTGGGAGCCACTATTTGTTGTAGAGCTTTTAAATGGTGATCAGACTGTTGGTTATATTCCTCTAACTTTATCTCAGTTTAGGTCTGGAGATATGGAGCATATTGATTTGAGAAGTTTTATACAAACAAGTAATGTGAGAGAGGTTAAACTTCATTATTTGTTGGATATTTTTGAAGATAATTCTTATATGAACCCCGGTGAATAGCCTTGTAAGTTAAGAATTAGGTATTTATTTAATTCTTTTTCTTGTGGTAGTATAGAAAACTATCATAAAATTATGAGATTTTTAAGGAAGACATCATTAATGCGGGGTTACGATTGGGTGACTATTATTTTAGTGGTAACAATAACAGCGATTGGATTTGCTGCAATTTATAGTGTAGATTTGTCAAAAGGACTTAGTTTAGTTTATGTACCAAACCAGCTTATTTCTTTTGTTTTAGGAATTTCTATTTTGTTTATTGTTGGTAGATTGCACAGTACTATATTTTTTGCAGGTGCAAAATGGATATACATTTTAGCATTGATTTTGCTCATTTCAGTTTTGTTTTTAGGTGTTAACATTAGAGGAACTACTGGTTGGTATCGGTTTGCTGGTTTTTCTTTTCAGCCTGCAGAGTTTGCAAAGTTTGCTTTAATTGTTTGGATGGGTTGGTGGATTTCCAGGCAGGGTAGAGGTTTTGAAAAATGGCAATTTATTGCTTCTAGTGGTTCTGCAGTTTTCTTGTTGGTTGGCTTTATTTTACTTCAGCCAGATCTTGGCTCTGCTTCTGTTTTGGTGGGTGTTTGGTTGGGTTTATTATTTTTAACTAGAACAAAAAAATTGCACATTATTATTTTGATAGGAATTGTATTGTCTAGTTTTATTTTTGGGTGGTCTTTTCTTTTTAAAGATTATCAAAAAGAAAGGTTAATGACTTTTTTAGATCCATCTCGTGATCCTTTGGGTTCTGGTTACAATGTAATACAATCTACAATTGCTATTGGTTCAGGTGGTTTTTTTGGGCGTGGTTTAGGTTTTGGCTCACAAAGCCAACTTCATTTTTTACCAGAAGCTCAGACAGATTTTATTTTTTCTGTAATTGCAGAAGAACTTGGTTTTATTGGGGTATTTTTAGTAATGGGATTATTTTTAGCATTAATTTTACGCCTAGTTTGGCTTGCTAGTGAGTGTGACGATGATTTTTCCACTTTTGTAATCTTAGGTGTAGCTATTTTATTTTTGGTTCAAATAGTTGTAAATATAGGTGCTGCAACTGGAATTTTACCAGTAACAGGTGTCACACTCCCTTTTTTAAGTTATGGGGGCTCATCCCTCATAATTAATTTTTTATTAATAGGTTTGATACAAAGTATTGTCAGGTCGTTGAATATAAGTAGTAGTTTTGAGTTTTAAAAAAAAGTAATAAACACACTATTATTCTTGACTTTTTCTTTGTTAGATGTTATAGTATGCCCACTAAGAGTCTTGCATCTATACAATTGTTCAGGTGTAATATTGTTAGATAGTATGAAATTAAAATTATGAAGTTTTCTTCAAAAAATCCTCTTAATGAAGCATTAAGATTGATGAAACATTGTCCTCTATGTAAGCAAGATTACATAGTAGAAAAGGCAAAAATAGTACAAAAACAAAACGAGGCACATTTGATACATATCACTTGTGATAATTGTGAAAATGCAGTTTTAGTTTTATTGGTAATTTCTCAATTGGGTGTAAGCTCTATTGGAATTATTACAGATTTGGTTCTAAAAGATATGCAAAAGTTTTTGTTAAAAAATGTAATTACAGAAGACGACTTGTTAAATTTTCATGAACTATTAGAAAATAAACAGTCCCTATTTATTAAATCGTTAATTGGTTAGATATGACATTTTCCATTACTGCAAAGCCTAGAGAGGCTGGTAAAAATTTAAATGAGATTCGTGAACAACTTTTAGTTCCTGCTGTTTTGTATGGACCAGAGGTTGAAGCTATTTCAATTATTGTGGACCGTAATGAATTTCTTAAGGTATATAGAGGTGCTGGATCAAACCTTGTAGAGCTTGCAATTGAAGGGGGAAAAACTTTCAGTGTTTTAATCCAAGATATTCAAATTAATGTTGTGACACGCGATGTGCAACATGTGGATTTTCGTCAAATTCCTATGGGAGTGGAAATTAATACTGAAATTTCTTTGAACTTTGTTGGAGAGTCATCAGCTGTGAAGATGGGTGGTACTTTGAACAAAGGATTAGAAAACTTGAATGTTACTTGTTTGCCGAAAGATTTGGTTGGAGAAATTGAAGTTGATATGTCACCGCTTGCAACTTTTGAAGATGTGATTCGTGTTTCAGATGTAAAACTTCCAAATGGAATTACTGTTTCGGAAGATTTGGAAGCTGTAGTATTATCAGTAACAGCACCGCTGTCAGAAGAGCAATTAAAGGCACAAGATGATGCTGAAACTACATCCATAGAAGATATAAAGGTGGAAGGAGAAAAGAAAGAAGAAGGTGAGGTTGAGGCTGATGTAAAGGCAGGAGAAAAGAAAGAAGAGTCGGAAAAATAAAACAAAAAATACAAATAAAAAAGAGCAGATCTGCATAGGTCTGCTCTTGTATTTTTGGTTAAATCAGGTAAAATAAAGTTATATGAAAGAAATAGATAAAGGAAAAATAAAAAAGAAAATTAAAAAGCTAAAAAAGAAAAAAAATAAAGTAGATGAGGTGGCTTACATTTATTTTTTGGCAATAGTAGGATTTTTAGTAGGATTTGTACTTTTAGTTTGGTTTGGTTTGGGGTATTTGGCTAAAATTAATAATGCAAATAATGTTTTTATAGATGATTTGATAGAAGAGGTTGTAGAAGAGAAGGGTGAAGAGTGTATAAAAAGAGATATTTTGGACGGGGTTTGCATAGAAGAAAGCGAAGAAGAGGTGGGTAAGCAAGTAGTAGGTATTATGATAGACAATCATCCAGATGCAAGACCACAGTCTGGAATGTCTAAAGCTTCTGTTGTTTACGAGGTTCCTGTAGAAGGTGGATATACTCGATATTTTGCATTATTTCTTGTATCGGCAGAAGTGGAAAAAATAGGACCAGTGAGAAGCGCAAGACCATACTTTTTAGACTGGTCTGAAGAATATGGTGATATGCTTTATATGCATGTTGGTGGGTCGCCAGAAGCACTGGATTTGATAAAAAGTAGAGAAGTGTTTGATTTAAATGAATTTTTTGGAAGTTGGTATTTTTGGAGGAGTCCAGCTAGACTTGCACCACACAATACTTATACTTCTAGTGATTTGTGGAATAACTTTTTAGAAGATAGGGAAGTTTCTAATGTTGTAGAGTATGAAGGTTGGAAATTTGGAGAAGTTAGTGAATGTGATGGGAATTGTATTAGTGAGATAAATATTCCATTTTTGTATCCTTCTTTTGTAGTAGATTGGAAATATGTAGACGGGCAATTTATGCGTTATCAGTCAAATATAAAACAAAGAGATTTGGAAGGTGAAGTGATTTTAGCAGATACTGTAATTGTCCAAAAAGTGAAAAATAAAGTAATAGACGGTGTGGGACGAAGAAAAATTTATACAATTGGTGAGGGTGAAGCATTTGTTTTTCAAAAAGGAAATATGATAAAAGGAACTTGGGAAAAAGAAAGTTTAAGTGGTAAAACAAGATTTTTTGATGAATCTGGAAAAGAAATAAAACTAAACGCAGGAAAAATTTGGGTGGAAGTTGTACCGGATGATATTGATATTACAACTAAAAATAATTAAAATTTATCTTGAAAATAAAAAAACCACCGGTTTAAAACCGGTGGTTTGTGTTTTAGGAAGTTTTACTTCCATATAATTTTCTGGCATCTTCAACTGTAAATTTTCCTGAAAGATACTCCCACAATCTATCTTCGGGAGAAAACAAAATACGTTTGTGTGTACTACTGTATACATAGCCAATGTAATATACACATCTCCACCATGGACAAACGGTATATAATACGCTTTGTGCGGCGTAGTTTGCAAGGTACCAGTGCGCTCTTTCTTTTGCTTTTTCTATCTCTTCTCTTGCATCCGAAAGTTCTTTTTTGGTAGCTTCTCCTAATGCATAACGCCTAGCCACTTGAATTGTATTTCTGGGTCTATTATCATCGGGATATCTCTCTTCAAAATAGTGCAAAATACTTTCTGCACAATCACACAAAAATAGTAAAAATAATTGCCTATTCCATAGAAGTTGTGTTTTGAAAGGTTTTTCCATATAAACCTTACTCTCTTTTGTTAAGTAGTCTTTTGTTGAGTACCTATAAATTAATTTGAGTAAGTGAGTTGGTTCTTGTTTTTTTATTCCAGGATTTTCTACAACAATTTCCACAAAACTGGCCCAACGAATTCTCATCTTTTTTAGAATTGCCAGTTGAACTTGTCTATCAAAACTATCAAACTGTTCTTGTTTCATCATCCGGAGATATTGGTATAAATCATCAAAATTATCTACTATTTGTACCGCTTCTTCTGTGCTTTCGCAAGAATTTAAAATTTCTAATAATTCACTCAATACAACAGAACTAGTCCAACACAGTCCCATCTTTTTTAGAATTGCCGATTGAACTTGTTTATCAAAACTATCAAACTGTTCTTGTTTTATCATTCGGAGATGTTGGTGGCGATTATCAAAATTATCTACTATTTGTACCGCTTCTTCTGTGCTTTCGCAAGAATTTAAAATTTCTAATAATTCATTCAATTTTCTACTAAATAATTTTGTGGTGGATGACATTTCCCCTCCTTTTTTAAGTGGGATGTAAAAGAACAAAGCTTAATCTAACATTTTTTGAGGTAAATGTCAAGTTTCATTTTAAAGAAATCTTCACAATCCGAATTCTATTTGAGAGGTCTTTGTAAAAGTGGGTTTTTGGATTTGAAAATATATTTTTAATTATTTTTGATAGTTCGGTTTTTTGTTCAGGATTTATTTCCAAAAATATATTTATTTTTTGCTTTTGTATTTTTTTATCTTTAATTTGTTCAAGCAATTTTCTATAAAGTCCAAGTCCACTTTCTTTTGCGACTAGTGCCAACTTTGGTTCTTTTTGAATTGATTTTTCTTCTTGAAATTGTTTTTCTGTGAGGTATGGAAGGTTTGCTGTGATTATTGTTTGTTCTGGTAATTTTGAAAAAATTGAAAGTAAATTTCCTTTCAAAAAAGCAATCTTAACATTATGTGTGTTCGCATTTTGTTTTGCAATTTTTAAGGCTTTTTTGGAAACATCAACAGCGAACACATTTTTTGATGAACTATTTATCGACAGCCCTTTTTTAATAATTGAGATTGGAACACAACCAGATCCAGTTCCAACATCTATCAAAGTTGTTTTTGAATTTACAATTTCCAAAACTTTTTCTACCATTATCTCTGTATCAGGGCGGGGGATTAGGACATTTTTATTTACTTTAAAATCCAATCCAAAAAATTCTTTGTGTTTTGTAAGTACTGCTACACTCCACCCAGCTTTTCTTTTGCTCACCAAGTATGCAAATCTAATTTTTTGAAGCAGGGGAATTTTATGTTTTGGGTTAGTAGCAATAAATTCTCTAGATTTTCCTAAAACAAAAGCCAATAACAAGTCAGCATCGAGTTTATCGATACTGTTTTTATATTTTTGAATTGTTTGAAAAATTGTCATAAAAAGCCAAAAGTTAGAAAACTACCCACGTCATATTTCGACTCCACTTCGTTTCGCTCAATATGACGTGTTTTTTTGTTCTAATCTAAACGAAGTGATTTTATCCTTCTTGTTTCAGTTTTTCCATCTCAGCATCTTTTAGTGCTGTAAGAATTGGAGTTAAGTCACCATCTAAAATATTTGGAATAGTGTTCCAACTTTTTTGAATTCTATGATCTGTAATTCTATCTTGAGGAAAGTTATAAGTGCGGATTTTTTCACTTCTATCTCCAGTTCCAATTTGTCCGCGTCTTTGTTCTTTTAGTTCAGATTGAATTCTTTCTTGTTCAATTTCGTAAAGTCTGGCGCGCAAAACATTCATAGCTTTGATACGGTTTTGAAGTTGAGATCGCTCATCTTGACATTGAGCTACTGTATTTGTAGGAATGTGTGTAATTCGTACGGCGCTATAAGTTGTATTTACACTTTGCCCACCTTTTCCACCAGCACAAAAAGTATCTATTCTCAGATCTTTTGGATCAATTTCAAATTCTGTTTCTTCTATTTCTGGCAGTATTGCGACACTTGCAGTAGATGTGTGAATACGCCCAGATTTTTCTGTTTCTGGCACTCTTTGAACTCTGTGAACTCCAGATTCGTGCTTCATATCTGCATAAACATTTGTGCCTTCAATAGAGAAAATAACTTCTTTGTATCCGCCAATTTCGTTTGCACTTTCACTAATTAAAGCAGATCTCCAACCTTTATTTTCTGAGTATTTTATATACATTCGCATCAATTCTCCAGCAAAAAGTGAAGCCTCATCTCCTCCAGCTCCCGCACGAATTTCTACAATTACATCATTTTTATCCAGTGGATTTTTTGGAATTGTTAAAAGTTCCAACTCTGTGTCCAGCTGTTCTATTTTTGTGTTTGCTTCAACTAATTCTGTTTTTGCCATCTCTATCATTTCATCATCCGTTTCGAAGGTTAATATTTTATTTGTTTCAGAAATTGTATTTGTTAATTTTTCCAAAAGATCTATTTTTTCAATTGTTTCTTTTAATTCTGCGTATTCTTTTGATATGTCTTTTAGTTTTTTGGGATCACAAACAATAGCAGGGTTTTGTAGATCTTGCTCTAGCTGTGTATTTCTTTCTTTAATTTTTGTGTACCGTTCGTTCATATTTTAGAATAGAATTAAGGATTAAGATCTAAGAATTAATTATTTTTATTATAACAAAAAACAGGTATCAAAAGAACCTGTTTTTTGGTTTTTAATTTGCTATTTTCCTTCAGTTTCTGTTGTTTTAGTTTCTATCTCTTCTTTTTCTTCAGCTTCTACCTTTTTTGTTGTTTCAGGTGTTTTTTCAACTTTTTCTTCTTCAACTATAACCTTTTCTGCTGGAGTTTCAGTTTTTTCTTCTTTTGCAACTTCCTCTACAACTTCTTTCTTTGTTTTCTTAGTCTTTTTTGTAGCGCTCAAAGCTTTAGATTTTTTCATTCTTTCTTCAAACTTTTCTACACGGCGCGCTGTGTCTACTAAGATTTGTTTACCAGTATAAAATGGGTGGGAAGCAGATGAAATTTCAACATTAATAATGAAGTGTTCTACTCCATCTATATCTTTTTTTTTGTCTGAAGTCATTGTTGATGTTGTTATAAAATCTTCTCCGCAAGAAGTGTCAATAAAAACTACAGGATATGTTTGTGGGTGAATATCTTTTTTCATAAAAGTTATTTTTAGTAATGCCAACATTGTAGCATTTTTAGATGCTTTTTGTCAAGAGTAAAAAGAGTAGATTGACAAATAAGTAGGTTAAGAAAGAAAAAAATTGGGTATGATACAAATAACATAAGACAAAAAACTTCTAATTTGTCATTCTCAGCTTGACTTGGAATCTGTGGTCTACAAAATAGAACTGTGAAATAAACCCTAAATCCCTAATTAAGCTAAAGATGGTAGAAGGAAAACATATAAACAAATAATTTAACTAATTAAAAGAAAAAACCCCACGCTACTTATATTAAGCGTGGGGTTTGGTTGTGGATCACACCACTTTCGTTAGGTGTGATCTATGATTGTTATTGGTGAGTGTTCTTCTTTCCTCCCATCCGTTTTTGTCGGCTTGTGCGCCGACCTTTTGTTTTATATCCATCTTTGATGTGTTCAAAGATGGATGCCGAGAGTGGTTTGTCCCCACCTCGGAAAGACGACAGGTCAATCCCTGTTGTCTTTTCGAAACTTTTCTTTTGCGGAGATTTCCGCATCCGTCTACCTTCAAGGTAGTACCGGACTGCTTGGTTTGGATGGTAAAACAGCTGTCGCCGTTCTTTACCCACCCAAAATGCTCCCCTTTCGGTGATCTCTAGAATTCCCGCCAGCGCTTCTTTTGCACCGGCTTGGATGTACCGATATGGCTCACCCAGTTTTTCCAGGATCTCCATGAGCTTTTCTGCAAGCCCGACGATTTCGTTCAACCTTACAAACTCTTTTCCGAGTTCGCTAAGGTCATCTTCTTCGTCGAGCTCTTCTAGCTCTTCATCTGTGAGTTCAGACTTGACTTTTTCAAGTTCAAGTCTAAACTCCTCTGCTAGAAACTCGAGACTTTCGAGTTTCAGGAATACCCCCTCTTTTCTGGGGATATTTTTTGGCTCCCCAGCCAGCACGGAGAGGATGCAAGTCACATCTTCTTCGAGCATGTCCTTTACGGACTGCTCGAAGTCCCCATCTGCGGCCATTTGAAAGGCCTTGAAGACCTTTATGAGTGGCACGGCAACCACTCCTGTTGATCCCCAAGCTTCTTTGTCGGACATTTCAGGGTTTCCCCTCAAAATATCCTCTTTTTTTGCCACGCGAGCCTGATGCGCGTGGTACTGACAAACATACTTGTTTTCAAGTACATCGATCCATATTTTGTAAAGACCTTTTTTTAGGCCTTCACCAAAAAATTTTTGTGTGACGCTGGCTGTGAAGTCACAGCCTTTGGAACTACACTCGAACTGGGTTTTGAAGTCCCAGTTCGAAACTTTTACCCCTCCAATGTCCAGCCAACGCTGGACAACAAATTTAACAGCCTCGTCAAAAGATTTCAAAGTTTCAATCTCACTCATTTTAAATCTCCTTAAAAGATTTTTGCTGGTTTTTTAAAAGGGCACTAAATAATAAAAGATTTCCAGCAAATCAATTACTATATAAAACTCACCTGAGCTTTAAAAGAGAATTAACTAATTAATTGCCTTTTATAACTCAAGTAATGATTAGAGGATATTATCATTTTTTTGTGCATTTGTCAAGCTTTTTTGAGTAAAAATAAAAAAACCACCTCATTTTAGATGGTTTTGTGGAATATATTTATATAGATTTGATTTTCTAAATATAAATATATTTAACACGTCGTCTATTTAAATACTCTATCCTATATGTTTCAACTGGAAGTATTCCATTTGAAAATCTTATCCTATCTGCTTCAAAATCACTTGGGTCCAGAGTTTCAATAATGGGCTTTCTTTTTGAGTATTTAGGTTTGTGCACTTTGTCTTTAGCTTTGTTCCTGTCTTCACAAGCTTGACAAAGATCAAAACCTCTATTTCTGATAATTCTATTTTTCTTTCGTAGACCAGCAGGTCTTTGTTCGCATTGCCTACAGAGCTGTTTAGACATTTTATACTCCCTATTCTCAAAAGTACATTTATTCGTACATATAATAATAAAACACATTGGCTTAATTGTCAAACAATAAGTTGAATTATTAACTATTTTATTGTTATTTGTATTGAAATACTTGATTAATTTATCAAACTATACTATACTATTTAAGTATATCTAATAAGGATATTGTAAATTTACTAGATATGCCTTTATTATTTTGGTATCATAAGTTATGAACTTCACAATTTCAATTATACAAATTATCCTGTCGGTTTTATTGATAGTTGTAATACTATTGCAAAAAAGCAGTTCAGGATTGGGTGCTGCCTTTGGAGGAGGTGGAGGCTCTATCAAGACTACAAAGCGTGGAGTAGATAAACTACTTTTTAATGCTACTATTGTATTATCAATATTTTTCTTCCTCTTGGCAATAATTAGTTTAGTTATTTAAAGGGTTTGTTTTGTAATAAATTCTAAAAATAGGTTATTTTTAACCAATAATGTGCTTCAAAAATTAGTTAAAAAAATTTCTAAAAAGTTTTCTAAATTAAAAAAAAGAGAACCTAAGTCTTTGGTTGGTCGCGAACTAGACACAAAACTTTTGCGTAAAATACATGGTAAAAAAGTTCCTAGCTGGGGTCAGTTTAGAAGAATAAAACACTTGTTATCATCTAAAGAGCAGAAGATATTAAGCCTTAGTTCTTTAATTTTTTTAGTTGGAATTTTTTGGTCTGGAGTTGTTCTTGTTAATAATTTTAGAGTGGACATTCCTGCAGTTGGTGGAAAGTATATAGAAGCTGTTGTTGGTTCACCACAACTTATAAATCCTGTTTTTGCTAGTATAAATGATGTTGACTTGGATATTTCAAATTTAGTTTATTCTGGTCTGTTGCGTTACGACGAAAATCAGCAAATCCAATTGGATTTAGCAGAATCTTATGAGATAAGTGATGATAAAAAAACTTATACTTTTAAATTAAAAGAGGATGTAAAGTGGCACGATGGACAACCTTTTACAGCTTATGATGTTGTTTTTACAATAGATACAATTTTGGAGCCTTCTGTAAACAGCCCATTATTTGTAAGTTTTCAAGGAGTAGATGTAAAAGTAATAGATGAGCAGAATGTAAGATTTACTTTAAAGGAACCTTTTACGCCATTTTTGTCTAGTTTGACTGTTGGAATTATTCCAGAGCATATTTGGTCACAAATCTCTCCAGAGCGTGTTCGTTTGGCTCAAAGAAATCTACAACCAGTCGGAACTGGACCGTTTGTATTCAAAAAACTGGTACAAGATGAGTCTGGCTATATTTTTAGGTATGAGCTTGTGAGATATGAAAATTACCACAGAGCGCCAGCTTTTATAAAGGAATTTGTGTTTCAATTTTATAATGAATACGGTGGAGAAGCCGGGGCAATTCAAGCTATACGAGAGCAAAAAGTAGATGGATTAAATTTTGTACCATCAGATTTGCAACACAGAGTGGAGAGGAAACATATTAATTTACATACTTTGCATTTGCCACAATACAATGCTTTGTTTTTTAATCTTGGTGTAGATAAAATGAAGAGTAAGAATTTGCGTACAGCACTTTCTTATGCTATTAATAAGGATCGTATTTTGAAGGAGGTTTTAAGCGGGGAAGCAAAAACTTTAAATGGACCTATTTTACCTGGATTTCCTGGTTTTGATGAAGAAAAAAATAAATCTACTTACGATGTTCAAGAAGCAAGTGAACTTTTGGATAAAAGTTGGAGTAAAGTGACAGCAGAAGATTATAGAACTTTGCGTAAAGAAACCTTGTTGAAAGAGTGGGAAGATCTGCAAAAAACTGAAGAAGAAACAGTAGGCGAAGAAACGGGCAATATTTCTACAACAACTCCAGAAATAGCAACAGAAGTTCTCGAGGCAGAAAAGACAAGATTAAGAGAACTTGCAGAACAAGAAATAGAAATAAGACTGAATGAGGAGATAAGTGAAGTCCAATCTTTTTATAGAAAAAATAGTAATGATGAGTTTTTGACACTTAAGCTGGTAACGGCAGATACAGAAGAATTCAGACAAGTAGCTAATTTGTTGTCAGCTTTTTGGCAGGATTTGGGAGTAATGACAAATATAAAATATGTAAATTCAAAAGATTTTAATAAAGAAGTTTTAAGACCTAGGGAGTATGATATTTTACTTTATGGAGTAATTGTTGGAAATGATCCAGATCAGTTTCCTTTTTGGCATTCATCACAAGTTGCTTTTCCTGGCTTGAATTTGTCTGGATATGTAAATAGAAATGCAGACGCTTTGTTGGAACAAGCTCAAAAAGAAGATAATACAGAAAAACTAGAAGAGATATATTCAAAATTACAAGATATAATTATTGCTGAGAAGCCAGCGTCTTTCTTGTTTATCCCAATATATACTTATGCAACCACAGATAAGGTTCAAGGGGTTAGTGCTGTGAGAATTGCAAGACCTGCAGATAGGTTTGCAGATGTGAATACTTGGTTCATTAAGACAAAAGGTCAGTGGAATTTTAAGAAATAATTTTTTATTTAAGAGCTTGTCCAACATCTTAGACTTATTTGTAAATAACTTTTGTGTAAAATTTAACAAATACTTTGTATAAATAAGGTATTTTGAGAATTTTATTCTTTTAAAAAGTTGTTTGCAAAAGAGTTTAAAATCTTCAAACAATTTAAATTTTAATAGGGATTATTCCCTACAAACTTTTTTAATTAATAAAAATATGGAAAACAAAAAGAGAAATACCTACAAGGCACAAAACAAAAGAGGTGGGCATAATTCTACACGAAGACCTGCCAAAAAAGGTGGGCAAAATGATAACAGAAAAAAGAAGTCACTTGTTTTACCTAAAAACAAGAATCTTCGTATTATACCAATTGGCGGATGTGAGGAGGTTGGTCGTAATATGACTGTGTTTGAGTATGATGGTGACATTGTTATTTTGGATATGGGAATTCAGTTTCCAGAAGATGATATGCCTGGAATTGATTTTATAATTCCAAATACAAAATATTTGGAAGGTAGGGAGAAAGATGTAAAAGGTGTTGTGTTTAGTCACGGACATTTGGACCATATTGGGGCTGCACCGATTTTACTAGAAAAATTAAATAATCCTGTGATTGCTGCTCGTGATTTGACTCTTGCGATGATAAAACATAAGCAAGATGATTATAAAAAAGGTACAGCAGATAAATTGAAAACAATTCGTATAAAAAGTGTAAAAGATGTAATTCGTTTTGGAAAAATTACAGTAAAGTTTTTTCAAGTAGAGCATTCAATTATGGATGCTGTCGGTGTGATTATTGAAACTCCAGCTGGAATTGCAATTCATCCCGGAGATTGGACTTTTGATCACGATGAGGATGGAAATCCTTTAATAGATTATAAAGAATTGAGAGAGATGAAAAAACCAAACATGCCAACTATTTTAATGTTGGAAAGTTTGGGTGCAATGCACGAACATCGCGGAGCATCTTATGAAGAAATGTATAGAAATTTGAAAAAAATTATTTCTAAAGCACAAGGTAGAATTATTATTGGAACATTTTCATCACAAATTGAGCGTGTAAAATGGATTTTGGATGTAGCACAAGATATGGGCAAAGTTGTAGCTTTAGATGGTTATAGTATGAAAATGAACATAGAACTAGCCAGAAAACTTGGCTATGTGAAAATGAGAAAAGGTGTGCTTATAGATATAAAAAACATCAAAGATTATCCAGATAACAAAGTAATGGTTGTGTGTACTGGAGCTCAAGGAGAGCAAAATGCGGTCCTTTCTAGAATTGTAAATAAAAGTCACAGATTTATTTCTTTGGTGGACAAAGATACTGTAATATTTTCTTCTTCTGTAATCCCGGGAAATGAGAGAAGCATTCAGAAATTGAAAGATAATATGTATCGCCAGTGTGATAATGTTTATCATAATCAGGTAATGGATGTTCATGTGAGTGGACATGCAACTCGTCAAGATATTTTGGATATGATAAAGCAAATTCAACCAACATATTTTATGCCGGTTTATGCTTATCATTATTTTTTGAAAGAAGCTGCAAAGTTGGCGCGTGAAAATGGTTTTCCAAAAGAGAGAATAGTAGTTCCAGATAATGGAACTGTAATGGAGTTAAATCCCAAATCTTTACGAATTTTGAAAGAAAAAGTTGATACAGATTATGTGTTTGTAGATGGGCTTGGGGTGAGCGATACACAAAAAATTGTAATTCGTGATAGGCAAGCCTTAGCAGAAGACGGAATGATTGTAATAATTGCAACAGTAGATTCTAAAAAAGGAGTTTTGGTGCAAAATCCAGATATTATATCTCGTGGGTTTGTATTCTTAAAAGAAAATAAAGCTTTAATAGAAGATGTGCGACACAAGGTAAAAAGAATGGTTTTGAAGTCAGATCCATTAACTTGGGCAGACACAAATCAAATTAAAAATGATATCCGCGACAAAATAGGTCAGTTTGTTCTTACAAAAACAAAAAAACGCCCAATGATTTTGCCTGTAATTATTCAAGTATAATAATTATTATGAAAAAATTATACAAGTCTAAAAAAGATAAAAAACTTTCTGGAGTTTTGGGTGGGGTGGGTGAGTATTTGAGCGTAGACGCAAACATACTTAGAGTAATTTTTGTATTATTGGTTTTTACAACAGGATTTTTTCCTATGATTGCTGCTTATGTTTTGGCCACAGTATTTTTACCAGAAAACCCAAATCAATAAAATATTAAGTAATAAAATAAATTCAAAAAATAAAAATATAGTTTAACCACTATATTTTTATTTTGGGCTGTGATAGACTTTAGGTAGTGAGAATTTAGTAAATGAACAAAAAATATGTCAAAAGAAATAATAGTATCTGGAATGCAACCAACTGGGAATTTACACATTGGAAACTATTTGGGTGCAGTAAAAAATTGGGTGGAACTTCAAAATTCTGGTAAATATGAAATGTATATTTTTATTGCCGACCTCCATTCTTTGACTGGAAATATGAGTGCAGAAGACAGAAAAGAGCAGATAATAAAAACTGCAGTAGAATTGTTGGCTGTTGGAATTGATCCGGACAAGACTACATTTTTTGTTCAGTCACACATAGATGGGCATACAGAGTTGAATTGGATTTTTAATTGTATAACACCAATTGTGGAGCTAGAAAGAATGACTCAATTTAAAGATAAGTCTGTAAAACAAGCAAAAAATATTAATTCTGGTTTGTTTTCTTATCCAGTTTTGCAGTCTGCAGATATTTTGCTTTATGGTGCAAATAAAGTTCCAGTAGGGAAGGATCAAGTCCAACATGTGGAATTAACTAGGAAAATTGGGCGTTGGTTTAATAATAGATTTGATGATTATTTTGCAGAAGTTCAGGATCTGCTTACGGAAACTCCAAAAGTGATGAGTTTATTGGAGCCTACAAAAAAGATGAGTAAAAGTGCTGGATTGGGCCATGTAATAGAATTGGCGGATGAGCCAAATATAATTGAAAAGAAAATTCAAAAGTCTGTGACAGCTTCGGCTGGCGGTGATGAATCACCAGGTGTTCAAAATTTATTCACACTTGCTCAAAACTTTGGGGATAAAAAAGAATTGGAAAGGTTTAAACAGGCTGAAAAAGATGGAACTATAAAATATAGTGAATTAAAAAAGCTAACTTCTAATTCTATAAGTGAGTATTTTGCAGAATTTAGAAAAACTCGTGAAGAATTGCTAATGGACAGAGATAAAATCGCAGAAATTCTAATAAAAGGCGCACAAAAAGCACAACCAAAAGCTACTCAAACTTTGGAAGAAGTAAAAAAGCTAGTTGGGATTACTTAAAAATATGAAAATTCTTGGTATTTTTTTTGGTGGGATTTCTAGTGAATATGATATTTCAATTATTTCTGCTGAGGGCGTTTTGAGCAGTGTGGACAATAAAAAATTTAAAATAATAGAAATTTTTATTGATAAAAAGGGGATTTTTTGGACTGGTAAAAATGTTATTGAGAAAGTTAAAAATAAAAATTTAAAAGAGTTAGAAAAAGTTGATTTAAATAATCTTGCTAAAAAGATTGATGTTGCTTTTCCAGTTCTTCATGGGGAAGGTGGGGAAGATGGCTCAATTCAAGGTTTTTTGAAAACTTTAAAAATTCCATTTGTTGGCGCAGATATTTTGGCGTCTGCGGTTTGTTTGGATAAATATATCTTCAATCAATTGATGGTTTATAATAAAATCTCCAAACCAAAATTTGTGGGGATAGATTTTTTGGCAGAAGATAAAAAAGAGATAAGCAGAAAAATAGAAAAAATAAAAAATAAATTTAAATTTCCAGTTTTTGTAAAACCTTCACGAGCTGGCTCGTCTATTGGAGTTTATAAAGTAGAAGATAAAAATAAATTGGAAAGTTCAATAGAAAAAGCGACCAAATATGATAATAGAATTGTAATTGAAGAAGCTGTGAATTGTGCAGTAGAAATAGAAGTTTCTATTTTGGGAAATAGTGTAAAAGATTTTAATATTTCTATTTTGGGAAAAATAATTCCGGGTGCAGATTTTTATGATTATGATGATAAATATAAGGAAGAGAACGCAGTTTTTGAGATCCCTGCAAAATTATCAAACGAACAAATAAAAGAAATAAAAAAAATAGCATTATATGCTTATAAAATATCAAATTGTCAAGGTTTGGCAAGAGTGGATTTTTTGATGGATAAAAATAATAAAATCTTTTTAAATGAAATAAACACAATTCCAGGTTTTACACCTATTTCTATGTATCCAAAACTTTGGATTGAGTCTGGTTTGAGTTATAAAAATTTGATTACAAAATTAGTGGAATTGGCAATTAAAAATTACTTTTAAAAGTAATTTTTTGTAGGCTTTATTTTTTATAAATCTTCAATTTTTTTAATTACATCATTTAGAGAAACTTCATTTTTAATTAAATACTCTGTAGCACCAAGTTTTTTAGCTTTTTTACTATCAGACAGTTGGCTTAGGTCGGTTAAAATAATTATTGGTATTTTAGATATTTTTTTATTTTTTGATTTTCTAATTTTTTTGATTAGTTTGAAACCGTTTCCTTGTTTTAGTATTATATCTGATATTACAATTTGTGGCTTTTCTTTTTCTATTTGTTTTAGTGCTTTTGGATAAGATTTTGCTATAATGGATTTCCAGTTTTTTAGTTTTTCAAATTTAAATTTATAAAATCTAGTTAATATCGGGTCTAGATCCGATAGTAAAATTAATTTTTTTTTATTTTTTTTAATCATAACATTAAAATTTAATTTCTGTAAAAGGTGATGTTTTTGATGTAATTGTTTTTTCCGATAAGTTTAATATACGCATCCATTGTGGTTTTATTTTAAATACTATGTATTTTTTTCCTTTAATATGAAAGAGGGGTGGCCAAAAATTTTTTCCAATCGAGGCTGACTTTATTAGTTTATTGTAAATTCTATATTTTTCTTTAGTGTTTTTAATAATACTTACAACACCATCAGCTTGTACTAATATTTTATCGTGTTTCCAAATAGTAAAACTTATTTTTTTATTCTTAAGTAGGTTTTTAGATTTATATGAATTTTTGTGTGTTGTAAAATAAAAGTTAAAGTCTTTATCAACATAATATAAGATAACAGAAGCGTGTGGTTTGTTTTTTGAAATCGTAGCAATCTGCATTATAAATTGCTTTTTAAGAAATTTAAGAATATCTTTTTCTGTTATTTTTTTATTCATAGTATTTTTACAATATATATTATATTATATCATAAAAACTTGACTTATTTATAAAAAGTATATACAATATAAATATATGAGATATATTTTAGTAAACAATAATAACAATAATTCGCAGTAGCGGAAATTTTGTTTTACTAAAACATCAAAATTTCCGCACAAGATGCGGATTTTTTTATTTTTTATATTCCCAGATAGTTCAATGGTAGAACACCTGGCTGTTAACCAGGATGTTGCAGGTTCGAGTCCTGCTCTGGGAGCGAAATAAAAAATAGCTTAAATTAGGCTATTTTTTTGATGTTTGGATTTTTGTCTTTCTATAATTTCTAGCTTTTAAATTCACAATTTTGTATTTTTAGTGTATAGTCATATTATAATTTTATGAACAAAAAAACTAAAATAATTTCAATCGTATTAGCAAATCTGATTATTTTCGCAGGTATTTTTGTATATCTACAATATAATAATGTTTGGCCTTTTGCCAAAGAAGAGAGTACAAATATAGAAGAACAAACTGTATGGGTAGATAGAGCAATGGCAGAATGGGAAATGTTAGAGAAGGGAACAGATGAGCAAACTGGAATTTTTTATCAAAAACAATATAATTCTGATTTAGGAATTACAGTAAAGATTCCGGCTACTTGGTATATAACAAAAGAGTCTAATATGAGTCACAGAGGATCATTTTCTACAGCTTTTTCTCCTGTAGGTGTTTCTGATGTAGACAATATCAAGCCAAACGAAACTTTCGCTATTTTAATGTTGGCGAAAAATAAAGATATAACACTTCTAAATAGTTCTAGTTTAAACAACCTATTAAACAATTTAACAAGTGACATAAGTTATTCAAAGATTAAATACAAAAATTTTGATAATGTTTTTTTTAAAGAAGATGTTAATAACCCGTACAGAAAAGAATATACAATATTTATAAATGATACCAGCATTTTTATTATTAATTTTTATATCAGTTCTCCAAATGACATACAAAGTCTTGAAAATTATAAAGTTGAGGCTAATTTCATCTTGGATAGTTTAGAATTTGATGAGAATTAAAAATCTTATTTTAGTGTCTTTGTAATGGCATTTTAGTTCTAACATCCTTCACCACTCCGAGTAATTGAAAAAAACTTCGCTAAAATTAGCGGAGTTTTTTTAATAATATTTATTATATATTTGTAATTAATGCTTAAAATTTACCATCTCAAAATTGCACTTACAAAAAATGGGTTGTTGTTGTCATGGGTAGATATTAAGATCTTGTATAATAAATAAATTCTGTATTATTTATAGAGATTTACAGGTAAGGTATGATAGAATATCTGTTGTAAAAAACGAGAAGAAAAAAATTATGAAATTTTCAAAACAGGCAGAACATGTCATAGATATTATTGAGAATACAAATAGTACTATTTTTGTTACAGGTAAGGCTGGGACAGGGAAGTCGACACTGCTTGATCATGTTCGCCTGATATCCAAAAAGAAAATGATAGTTCTGGCACCTACAGGCATATCCGCTCTAAATGTGCGTGGAGAAACTATCCATTCATTTTTTATGTTAAAGCCAGGATTTGAACTAGACGAGGCAGAGTCAATGACAATTAATGAAAGAAAAAAAGTAAAGTTTAGAAATATCAAGACCTTGGCTATTGATGAAATTTCTATGGTTCGAGCTGATCTTTTGGATGCTGTTGATACACTTTTGCGCAGGGCACGCCAGAACAATGAGCCTTTTGGTGGGGTGCAAATGATTTTTTTTGGCGATCTTTATCAACTTCCACCAGTTGTGACGCAAAGAGACAAGGAGAAGTTTTTTTTGGAGTACGATTCACCATACTTTTTTGATGCAAATGTTTTTGGTAGACTTTCTCAGACCAGTATGTTTTCAAATAGTGGATTGCGTATTATTGAACTCACAAAAATGTATAGACAAAAAGATAAGGATTTTATCAATGTTCTTAATGCTGTCCGAGAGGGAGTAGTAAATAATAGTCATATAGAACTTTTGAACTCACGGCTTATTCCAACCTTTGAACCAAAACAAGAAGATAATTATGTACACCTTGTCACAACAAATGCTATGGCCGCAACCATAAATAAGGCAAAAATGGCAGAGCTTCAAGCAAAAGAAATTTCGTTTAATGCATCAATAAAAGGTGATATTGCAAAAAATTTATATCCAAATAGTGAGGAGATTTGTTTGTGTATTGGCGCACAAGTCATGTTTATTTATAATGATTCAGAAAGACGCTGGGTGAATGGAACTATTGGTACTGTTATTGATATAAATACAGATATTGATGAAGACGGAAAAATTGGAGGTTGTGTTGTTAGTGTAGAAAAGACAAACGGAGTAGTGGTTGAGGTGGGAAATTATACTTGGGAAATTTCTAGGTATGTTTTTAATAAAGGTGTGTTTGAACGCGAGATAATAGGATCATTTACACAAATGCCAGTAAAACTTGCTTGGGCTATGACTATTCATAAAAGTCAGGGGAAAACTTTTGATAAAGTTGTGGTAGATCTTGGACGAGGTACTTTTGTTCACGGTCAAACGTATGTCGCGCTCAGTCGTTGTACAACTCTCGAAGGACTTGTACTAAAAAAACGATTTTATCAATCCAGTATTATTATGGATAGTCGTGTTAGAAATTTTAAAGTAGATAAGTCTTGAAAACACTGAGTATAAATTATTCAGTAGTTTTTTCCATTATTTTGAATTTACTATATTATAATGTTGACAAATTAGATAAATTCTGGTAGAATTTGGTATTGAACTATACTTAATACCCACAGAGCACGCCTCTGCGGGAAAATAAAAATTATATGCTTTCCAAAGTAATGAAAAAAATGATGAAAGAGAAATCTGGGAGAATGGAAGAAAGAAAAAATCCAGATGATACCAATAAGAAGTATCCGACATCAAATCCCCGAATGAATGCAGGCTTTCATGTAAAGCCAAACAGTCAAAAAGGGGCGGAGCGACAACGCAGTATAGGAAATCGCAGTAACAAACCGGCACGATAAAACAACTATGAATTTTGATAAAATAAAAATTATACTAAAAGATGAGCCTAAATTTCGCTTTAAACAAGTATTTAAGGCTATTTTTGTTGATCTGATATTTGATTGGAATCAAAACACAACTTTGCCATTGTATCTTCGCGAAACATTAAATAAGGAATGCCCAATAAATATTGAAGCAGAAGTACTTGGTTCAAAGAATAGTGAATCGCTAAAAGCTCTAATTACTTTGGGTGGTGGAAGTAAGATTGAGACCGTTCTCTTGAAACATAAAGATGGTAGAGCGACAGTATGCGTCTCTTCTCAGGTTGGGTGTCCAATGCGATGTGATTTTTGTGCGACCGGAAAGATGGGTTTTAAAAGAAATCTAGAAACTGGAGAGATAATTGAGCAAGTTTTATTTTGGCAACGCTATTTGAATAATAGTAATGTTGGACCAAAAAGACTTACAAATGTTGTATATATGGGTATGGGTGAACCATTTCTAAATTATGATAATGTTATGGAGTCTGCGAAGATTATTAATGACAAAGATGGTATAAATATCGGTGCGCGTCATATTTCTATATCTACTTGTGGTTTGGTTCCAGGAATAAAAAAGTTTGCAAAAGAAAAAATGCAAATTAATTTGGCAGTCTCACTCCATGCTCCAAATGATAAATTGCGCTCGGAGCTTATGCCGGTGAATACTAAATATCCTATAAAAGAACTGATGTCTGAGGTTAAAAATTATGTTAACGCTAGATCGCGTCAGGTTATGTTCGAATATCTAATGATCGATGGTGTAAATGATAGCGAATATCATGCTAAGGAACTGGCTAAATTAATGGACAATCCACTATATGTAGTAAATCTGATACGCTATAACCAAACAGGAAAATTTTACCCATCTTCTGCAACTGCTATCAAAAAATTTACAAATATTTTGATGCGAAATAAAATAAAAGTTATACAGCGTTACAGCTTTGGTTCTGATATAAATGCTGCTTGTGGTCAGCTAGCGGGTATAAATGAAAAAGAGAGATAAGAATTTGATTTTAAGATATTTTATTTTTTTAATAAATAATAATCAAATAAAAAAGCTTGATTTTTGATTATTTTTATGATAATCTTCAGTCTTAATATTAATTAAAATTATGCAGGAAATTATTATAGATTTTTTATTAAAAAATGCGGTAGATATAGTTTGGATTGGTATTTTGTATTTTTTTGGTAAAATACTTTTGAAATTGATGGTAAGAAAGTTTGAGAAGATGGTGGATGATGGGGACGATAGTCATGTTTCAAAAAAAGAAAAAAGAGCAGAAACTTTGGGTCACATAATTATTTCAATTGGAAATATTATTATTTATGCTGTACTTTTGTTTATGGTTCTAAACTTATTTGGGGTTGATATTAGACCAGTTTTGGCTGGAGCTGGAATTATAGGATTGGCTGTTGGTTTTGGGGCACAATCTTTGGTAAAAGACTTTGTGACAGGGGTTTTCATTTTGGTGGAAGATCAGTATGGAATTGGGGATAAGGTAATGATAAACAAATCTGAAGGTACTGTAATTAGAATTTCAATGCGCTCTACAGTTTTAAAGGATGATAATGGAAAAATTCATTATATTTCAAATGGATTGATAAAAGATGTGGTTAAAATGCCAAGTAAGAAAAAAACTTAATAAAATATATGAAAAATCAGGTTAAAAACTTGATTTTTTAGTATAATTATGTTAATGTTCTCTATTAGATATGTTCCAAAATAATTATTTCGCCAAAATTCCTATATTTCGACTACAACTTGATAAAAATTATTCAACAGTACTATTGTAATGCCCCATAATTTTTATCTGTGTTTCGCTCGAAATATAAAAATTTTTATCGAAATCTTATTTTGGAATATGTTTAAATAATAAATTTTTAAAATAAAATATGTCTAAAAATCTTATAATTGGCCTACTAGTTGGGTTTATTGCAATTTTAGTCGTTTCTTTTGTTGTATTTTTGGCAGTTCCAAAAATAAACAATCTTGTCTCTGATGAGGTAAAAGAAATGGTTAAGGAACAGAATATCCAAGATATTCAAGAAGATAATATAGAAAAAGAAGATGATAGTATAATTTCAATTTTTTCTCCAAATGTAGGTAGTACAATTTCAAGCCCACTAGAAATTACAGGCGAAGCAAGAGGGTATTGGTTTTTTGAGGGAGATTTTCCTGTTTCACTTGAAGATTCAAATGGTTATGTGATAGCTACAGGATTTGCTACAGCTGGCGGAGATTGGATGACAGAAGAAATGGTACCTTTCACATCTAATTTGGTTTATGTGACACCTATGTCTAATAATGGAGTATTGGTTTTAACAAAAGATAATCCGTCTGGACTTCCAGAAAACGATGATGAGCTGAGAATTCCTATAATTTTTGACAAAAGTACAATTACTTTGAAGGTTTATTTTCCAAATAGTAATGTAAATAATGACTGTCAAGATGTTTTAGGAATAGAACGCAAAGTCCCAACAACTTTGGGGGTAGCAAAAGCTGCAATTGAAGAATTATTAAAAGGTTTAACAGCAGAAGAAATAAATACTGGATATACAACAAATTTAAATGAAGGCGTTAAATTGAATGGTATTTCAATTTCAAATGGTACAGCTTATGCTGATTTTGATAGTAATTTGGAATATCAAGTTGGAGGGTCTTGTAGAATTATGGGAATTTATGCTCAAATTGAAGAAACTTTGAAGCAATTTGTAACGGTTGATTCGGTGGTAATTTCTATAAACGGAAGTACAGCAGATATATTGCAACCGTAATTTAAAAAAATAAAACAAAAAACACTCTCAATGAGTGTTTTTTGTTTTAATTATTTTTTTATGTTAAAATAGTCCTACATTTTTATATAATATTATGAGAGGTGAATCTAATTTTAATATCCCTGAGTTTTCTGAGGATGAGCAAAAATGGCTTGAACATATCTATTTTTTTGATAATGATTTTGGAACAAACGAAGAGCTTAGAAAATCCGTAAGAGATAGAGCTGTAAATCCAGATAATTTTTTGGGTGAAGGTGGTATAGGTAGGGTTGTAGATTTGGGTAGTGATGTTTGTATAAAATTTATGCTTAATAGGGCAAACAGTGAAAATAAGCATTTGTACAACCTTGGATGCAGTCCAAAAGAAGAGGTCGAATTTATGCACAAGCTTAAAGATTTTTTATCTGAAGGCGTACACTCTCCAAATGTTGCAGCTTATTATGTTGGAAATGAGGGTGCTGCTATTATTATGGAAAAAATTAACGGATTAAACCTACAATTTATTTTACTTGGAAAAGAGTCATTGCCGGAAGGTTTTAATATAGATAATTTTTTTGAAAGATTGGACGGTTATTTACAAGATATGCATTCAGAATTTGGAATTGCACATGGAGATATTTATGCAAGGAATATTATGATAGATATTGAAACTGGCAATCCTGTTTTAATAGATTTTGGTAGGTCTATGTATTTAAAAGGAGATGATCCAACAAAAGACAGGAATTCAGACTTAGATTTAAGTATGTTGGAGGATGTTTACGATAAAGTGGCTAAATTTATTGAAAAAGCTTGACAAAAAGTAAAATTTATATTATTATATTAAGTCTTATGAAAAATGAGACGGGGTTCACAAAACAACAAAAAGGTGAAGATATGTTCAATTTTGAATTTGTAGATGGGGTATTTGAAGTTGCAAAAAAAACTGCTCTTGTTTTAAAAGAAACAGGAGAGAAAAAAGGAGTTTTTCAGTTTGGGCAAAAAGGAGGTAAGATGTTTATCTCCACAGAACGAGCATTGCTCGTTTCGCCAAAAGAAATTGAGGTGGAAAAAAATACTTTCTATATTTCTTTCTTTGAAAGATAGAAAATAGTTTTTTGCTAAAAACGACAATGTTATATGTATTGTCGTTTTTTATTTTATTTAAAAATCTTTTCTTGATAAAATATGAAGTAATAGCTAGTATTAGTTTGCGTTCTTTATTTAGTCAAAAGAAGTCTCAAAAGGTGTCTTGTACATCTATGCGACCAGATGGTACTGAAAATGTAATTTACCAAGATGAGTTTAATTTTGAACATTTAAGTATCTTGGTGACGCTATAAAGAAAAAATGGCCGAGAATACCAAGAAGAAATATTAAGATAGAAATGAGAACTTTTATAGTTGATGAGTGTTCATGTCATTGGAATTCATCAAAACAACTCACTGTTTTGGTTGTTGAGTGTGCTGTAAAAAAAGATAAGTAAAAAAACGGTAATAAAAATCACCATTTTTTTTATTTGTTTCATACCATCTTCTTGACAAAAGTCTGAAAAAGTAGTATTATAAATTGTAAATTCATTCCCAAAAGTACTGTCTTCAAATGTATTTTCAAAAAAGAAAGTTTATTTGAAAATAGTCCTTAGGGCTTTTATTTTTTTATGGAAATTAGAAATATAGCAATTATTGCTCACGTAGACCACGGAAAGACGACTCTTACAGACGCTATGATGCGTCAGTCTGGAATGGTGACAGATGAGTCAAAAAGTATGGATAGTAACGCTTTAGAACAAGAGCGTGGTATTACTATTTATGCAAAAAACGCATCATTTTTTTATAAGGATACAAAGGTAAATATTGTGGATACACCTGGGCATGCTGATTTTGGTTCAGAGGTTGAGCGTATTTTGCGTTCTATTGATAGTGTGTTGCTGGTAGTAGATGCACAAGAAGGTCCAATGCCACAGACAAAATTTGTATTGAAAAAATCTCTTGAATTAGGTTTGAAACCTATTGTTATTTTGAATAAAATTGATAAGCCAGCAGCCAGACCAGAAATTGTACACGACATGGTGTTGGAACTTTTTATGGATTTGGGTGCAAACGATGAACAGCTTGATTTTAAAACTATTTACGCAAACGGGCGTGACGGAATCGCAAAAAATAATTTAGCAGATGAATCAAATGATTTAACTCCACTTTTTGATTCTATTTTGGAAAATGTAGAACCAGCTAAGTCTGACACGAGCGTTCCGTTTAGAATGCAACCTTTTAACCTGGGTTATGATAATTTCCTAGGAAGACTTGCAATTGGGCGTGTATACGAAGGTATTATTAAAAAAGGAAGTAAAGTTATTGTAAAAAAACCAACTGGTGAAGAGCGTAGAGCAAGTATATCAAAACTTTTTACTTTTGAAGGTGTAGAAAAAAAAGAAGTAGGCGAAGCAATGGCAGGAGATTTAGTGATGATTGCTGGAATTTCTGATATTTATATTGGGGAGACTGTTTGTGCAAATTCAGATCAAGAACCACTACCAGCGATTGAAATAGATGAGCCTACAATCTCTATGAACTTACTTGTAAACAACTCACCATTTGCAGGAAGAGACGGTAAATATGTGACAAGTAGACAAATCAGAGAAAGACTTCAAAGAGAGTTGGAGGTAAATGTTGGTTTGAAAATTGACTTCTCAAACAACGATTTTTGTAAGGTTTATGGGCGTGGTGAAATGCATATTGCTATTTTGCTGGAAAATATGCGTCGTGAAGGTTATGAACTTCAAGTTTCTCAACCAAGAGTTATTACAAAAGAAGAAGATGGGCAAAAACTTGAACCATTTGAAGAGTTGACAATAGATGTGCCAAATGAATTTGAAGGTGTTGTAATTGAAAAAATAATGAAACGCAAGGGTGTAATGATGGATATGTGTCAAAATGGAATAGAGAAGAGAATTGTTTTTGAAATTCCAACTCGTGGTTTACTTGGTTATAGAGGGGAGTTTGTAGTAGACACAAGAGGTGAGGGAATTATGTGTTCTCGTGTAGTTGGTTTTAAACCTTATGTGGGTGAAATCAATAAGCGTGATGTTGGTTCTATGATTTCTATGGCTACAGGAAAAGCTCTGGGATTTTCTTTGAACAATCTTCAAGGTAGGGGTTCTTTATATATAGGGCCTCAAGCAGAAATTTATGAGGGAATGGTTATTGGAAATGTTTCAAAAGGAAATGATATGACCGTGAACCCAACAAAAGGAAAAAATCTTACAAATATGCGCTCTTCCGGAGCGGATGAAGCTATAAAACTTACCCCTCCAATTCAAATTACGCTTGAGCGTGGTTTGGAGGTAATTTCTGGAGATGAATATCTAGAAGTGACGCCAAACAATATACGGCTGAGAAAACAAGTTTTGAAAGAAAACGACAGAGTGACAGCAAGTAGAAAGAAATAAAAAATTAAAATAAAAAATCCCGTTAATATGACGGGATTTTTTATTTGTGGTATTGTAGTATTATGTTCATTTTACAATTTAGTTTGCAAAAAGGAGAGGGAAATGAGGATTTATTTGAGAGAAGTTATCTCTGGTTCTTACGAACTGGTTTTGGAAGAGAAAGGACAAGAGATTAATGTTATAAGAAATATAAAAACTTGGAGTGATTTTGGTAAGTCTGTTGGTTATTTGGTTGCAAATAATCATATGAGTTTTAAGGAGTCTGTTTTATTCTTGGAAAAGTGTGAGCAATCGAATATACATCTTTTGGAAGAAATAGACATTTCTGGTTTTCCAGATGATGAGGTTATAATTAGGTTGGAGACTAGTAAGTATTACAAAGCTTTAATTTTGGAAGGTAAGAAGAGTGGAAAGATAGTTTACTGGAATTTGAGCCCGCTACACACTTGGACACATATAGAGTTTGCAATTTCCCATTTTGTTTTTGGGGGGTATATTGGGTTAAGAGAAGCGCATAGTTTTATTGAAATTGAGAAAAATAATGATCTAGATTTCCCTCAATTTTTGGAGGATATGAGTGAAGATGCAAAAAAAGATAGAAAATATTGCATAATGTTAGATGATTTAGATGTGAGCGGCCATGCAAACTAAAAAATCCCGCCAAAATGGCGGGATTTATTTTTTTCAAATAAGTTTATTATTTCAGAGAATTTAGAATAATCGCTAAAGCGTGGCCAACATTTAATGATTCTAATTTTTCATTATGTTTTATTTCAATGGAAGTTCCTTTTGTTTTTATTTTTATTCCTTGCCCTTCTGAGCCAACAATTAAAGTAATTTCTTTTTCCATTTTTTCTATCAAATCACTATTTAAAATTTTTGATTCTCCCTTTTCCAATTTATAAATTGGTCTATTTAAATCTTCTAATAATTTTTCTATTTCTATTCGTTTTGTCTCTATCCAAGGAACTTGGAAAAGTGCACCAACAGAAGATCTTATCACTTTTGGATTGGTTGGATCTACGGATTCTACTAGAATCAGTGAAGCATTAAAACCCAAACAAAGTCTAAAAATACTTCCCAAATTTCCTGGATCTTGAATTCCGTCTAAAACTACAACTATTTTGTATTTTTTAATATCGTCTAAATTCCATTTTGGAATTTTTGCAATTCCAGCAATATTTTGTGGTGTTTGTGTAGATGTGAAATCTTTGAAGTTGTCCGTATCATTGTTTGTAAAAGTAAATTCTACAGCTTTTCCTGCTGTTTCTATTACTTTTTTACCTTCTACAAGGCATAGATTGGATTTTAATCTGCCTTTTTTTGTTTGTAGTGATTTTAGTAGTTTCTCTTTTACTTTGCTTAGCATATTTATTTTGACCTTATATGTAAAATATAGTACCATACAAGTGAAAGTAGGTACAGAAATTAACTAAAAATAATCAAATATGAAGCGATTTGAACTTTTTTTGATGATGCTAAAATTACCAGTTGATTTTTTAATGTTGATGTTTGCAGTATTGTCTGCTTATTATATTCGTTCAATGGATTTTGTAGTAGAGTTGAGACCAGTTTTATTTGATTTATCTTTAGCTGATTATCTGAATTTGTCTTTTTATGTGATTTTAGTTTGGTTGTTGCTTTTTTCTTTTGCTGGTTTATATTCGGTAGATCCAAACAAGAAATTTTCAGGAGAATTGAAACAGGTTTTTGTTGGTTGTAGTCTTGGTTTGGCTGCGGTTGCACTTTATATGTTGTTTGCACAATTACTTTTTGATTCTAGATTTTTAGTATTGTTTACTTGGATTTTTGCTATTCTTCATGTGTCTTTTGGGCGTATTGTGATAAGGGGTTTAAAGAGTTTGCTTTATAGAGGTGGGGTTGGCTTGCGCAAAGTCGTAGTGATAGGTCAAGAAGACATTGCAAGAAGTATTATAAAAACTTTAAAAAGTAGAAAAGAGTTGGGTTATAAAGTTGTAAGAACTTATGTTTCTTTCAATAAGACTGCAAAAGAAAGATTGTTAAAAAAAGATATAGATGAAATTATTTTTGTAAATCCAAGAGCAGACGAAAGGGAAACTTTAAGTGCTATTAATTTTTGTAATGAAAAGCAAATTGTGTTTAAATATTCAGCAGATTTATTTACATCGTATTCTACAAATATTGCTATTAGTGCACTTGCTGGGATTCCAATCATTGAGCTTAAAAGAACTCGTTTGGATGGGTGGGGGAGAGTAATAAAGCGATTGCTAGATATTGTTGTAAGTATTGTTATTGTGATACTCACAAGCCCTTTAATGCTTTTGATTTCTATTATAATTTTGATAGAAACTGGCAGACCTTTTATTTATAAAAACGAACGAGTTGGCGCTCGCTCTCATAGATTTTTTGTTTATAAATTTCGCTCAATGTATCAGAAAGATTCTACTGGGTCACAATTTGGTAGGGCTGGAAAAAAAGCAGAAGAAAAAGAAAAAGAGCTTATTAAAAAGCAAAATGGTAAGACTGGGCCTATTTATAAAATTGCAAACGATCCTCGTGTATCACCTTTTGGTAAGTTTTTACGAAGGTGGAGTTTAGATGAATTGCCAAATTTTTTCAATGTGTTACGAGGGCAAATGAGTGTGGTAGGTCCGCGTCCACATCAGCCACGCGAAGTAGAAAAATATGAAAAAGTACATAAAAAGGTTTTCTTTGTAAAGCCTGGAATTACAGGCCTTTCACAGATTTCAGGCAGGAGCGACCTGTCTTATGAAGAGGAGCTAAGGTTGGATATTTTTTATATAGAACATTGGAGGATGTTTTTAGATCTAACTGTTTTAATAAAAACCCCATTTATCATTCTAAAGAAAAGAAGGGAATTGTAATTTAAGAAGTTATTGTTGTATGAAAGTTGCGTTGGTACATGATTATTTATCTCAAGACGGAGGGGCAGAGAAAGTATTAAAAGTATTTAGTGAAATTTGGCCAGAAGCGCCAATTTTTGTGCTTTTTCATGATAGAGAAAAATTGAAACAATTTAATAATTCTGATATTAGAGAATCTTTTTTGGCGAAAATACCTTTTATAAAATCTCATTATCAGTGGACTTTGCCATTTATGCCTTTGGCTACGGAACATCACAATTTGAAGGGTTTTGATATTGTTCTGTCTTCTGCGAGTGCTTTTTCAAAAGGTGTGATTACAGATCCAAATACTGTTCATATCTCTTATTGTCACACACCGACAAGATATCTTTGGACAGATACTCATGAGTATATTTCAAATTTAAAATACAACAAATTGATTAAACTTGCACTTCCAAGACTTATCCATAAAATGCGAATTTGGGATAGAACAAGTGCAGACAGAGTGGATAAATTTATTGCGAACTCAAAAATTGTTCAGAAGCGAATAAAGAAATATTACAACAGAAATAGTGAGGTGGTTTACCCTTCAATAAATGTGAACAAGTTTTTTATTTCTGGTGAGATTGGTGATTATTTTGTTTCTGGCGGGCGAATGGTGGCATACAAGAGATTTGATCTGATAGTACATGTTTTTAATAGGTTGGGTTGGCCTGTCAAAATTTTTGGTGATGGTCCAGAGCTAGAAAAATTGCAAAAAATTGCAAAATCAAATATAGAATTTGTGGGTAGAATTTCTGATGATGAAAAAGCAAAATTATTAAGTCGTGCTCGTGCTTTTGTTCATCCTCAAGTTGAGGACTCTGGGATTACACCGCTTGAATCTATTGCTTCGGGTAGGCCTGTAATCGCTTATGCAAAAGGTGGAGTCTTGGAAACAGTACAAGAAGGTAAAACTGGAACTTTTTTCTATGAGCAAACATGGGAATCTCTGATGCATAAACTTTTGAATTTTGATGATAGGGTATGGAATAGTATAGAAATAAGAAAAAGCGTTGAAGAGTTTAGTGAAGAAAAATTCAAAGAGAGGGTTGTAAATTTGATAGAAAATGAGTACAAAAAGTCTTTAATTTAATTATGAATATAGGAATAGATATAAGGTCATTGACTGGTTCTGTGAAGACGGGTGTTGGGGAATATACTGTGGAATTAATCTCCAGTATTTTAAAGCAGGATAAGAAGAATAATTATTATTTATTTTATAATTCCCTAAAAGAAGATATAAGTACTTCACAGTTTCCAAAGGTTGAAAATGTGTATTATATAAAAACTAGTTGGCCAAATAAATTATTGAGTGGTAGTTTGTTTTTGTTTAAAAGACCTTATCTAAATAAAATAATTTCTAAAAATTTAGTTAAAGAGGTTGAGATAGATTTGTTTTATAGTCCGAATATTCATTTTACTTCTATTGGTCCAAAAATTCCTCACATCCTTACAATTCATGACCTGTCTTTTGTATTTTTTAAAGATTTTTTTTCTATAAAGCGTAGAATTTGGCACAAATGTGTGAGAGTAAGAAGGCAATGTAAAAAAGCTAGCTTAATTTTGACACCTTCAGAAAATACGAAAAACGATGTTGTAAATTATTTTGGGGTAGGGGAGAAAAAAATAAAAGTAATAAAACCAGGGCTTTCTACATTATTTTTGAAACAAGACACAGAATCTGTACAAAAGATAAAAATTAAATATGGTTTGCCAGAAAAATTTGTTTTCTTTTTAGGAACTATAGAACCAAGAAAAAATATAGATGGTGTGGTCGATGCATTTTTGCTTTGGCAAAGAAAGAATTCTTATGCGCAAGAATATGAGCTAATAATTGCTGGAGCACAGGGTTGGAAGTGTTTAAAACTTTTGGAGAGAATTGGTAAAAATAAAAAAATAAAATATGTTGGTTATATAAGCCCAGAAGAAAAGAGGGTGTTTTATGAGTTGGCAAGTATTTTTGTATACCCTTCTTTTTATGAGGGGTTTGGTTTCCCAGTACTCGAGGCTATGAGTGTGGGTACGCCTGTAATCACAAGTTCAAGATCTTCACTTCCAGAAGTAGTTGGAAATTCTGCTTTTATGGTAAATCCACACGATATTGCAGAAATTGCAAAAGGGATGCAACTTTTAACATCGGATTATTATCTTAGAAATGAGTTAATTGATAGGGGGTATAAAAAAAGTTATGAGTTTTCTTGGGTAAAATCTGCCGAGCAGTGGATTGAAGCTTTAAGTAGTGTAATATAATATGAGGATAGGAATTGACGCAAGGATGTACGGTCCAAAACAGGCAGGGCTTGGGCGATATATTCAAAAGTTATTAGAAAATTTAGTAGAAATTGATTCTGAAAATGAATATGTAATTTTTTTGAAGGAGGATAATTTTAATTTGTTTGAAACAAAAAATCCTAAATTTAAAAAAGTTTTGGCAGATATTCATTGGTATGGAAAAGGTGAACAACTTTTGTTTCCAAAAATAATTAAAAAAGAAGGTGTAGATTTGATGCACTTTCCACATTGGAATGTACCACTTTTTTATCGAGCACCTTTTGTGGTGACAATCCACGATTTGATATTACTTCATTATCCAAATAGGCGAGCGAGTACTTTGAATCCTGTTTTATATTTTCTAAAGTATATATTTTTTAGAATTATACTTTGGCACGCCACAAATAATAGTAAAAAGATAATAACTGTAAGTAAGTTTGTAAAAAATGATTTAATAAAAACTTCGAAAGTAAAACAGGAAAAAATAGTAGTTACTTATGAAGCTTCGCTAGAAAAGATAGGCGGGGCTGATAAAAGTGTTTTAGAAAAATATAATATTACAAAACCCTTTGTAATGTATGTTGGAAATGCTTTTCCTCATAAAAATTTGGAAATGTTGGTAAAATCTTGGAAGTTTTTTATAGAAAAATATAGTAAGAATTATCAGTTAGTTTTGGTTGGTAAAGAAAACTATTTTTATAAAAGACTTCAAAAAGAAGTTGAAAAATATAATGATAAAAATTTGAGTGAATCTATAAAAATAACAGGTTTTGTGCCAGATGAAGAGCTTTCTCAATTGTACAAAAAATGTGGTCTTTATGTTTTTCCAAGTTTGTACGAAGGGTTTGGTATTCCACCGCTCGAAGCTATGCAGTATGGTGTGCCGGTGGTGAGTTCAGACAGAAGTTGTATGCCGGAAATTTTGGAGGACGCTGCAAATTATTTTGATCCAGAAAATTATCAGGAAATGGCAAAAGTAATTTATAAAAATTTAACAAACAAGGAAGAGAGAAAAAAACTTCAAGAGAATTCCAAAAGAGTTCTGAAAAAATATTCTTGGAAAAAAATGGTGGAGGAGACAATAGAAATTTATAAATAAAAAAGTTAAGTATAAAACCTTGACTTTTTTTGTTAAGTTTTAATTGGTTCAGGAAGATCTTTTCAATTAAAGGTGGTATATTTTGCCATTCTCTAGAATCAAAATATCCTTGAGCTTCATCAATAAAAAATAAGTATATAAAAACTCAAAAGACTTAGTTTAATCTAAGTCTTTTTTTATTTTATTAAATTAGTCTTTTTTAAGCCTGTGGATAAAACCTATTTTTTACTTAAAATAAGACATTTTTTGCAATTAAGAAATATGGTATAATGTAGTAGATTTATAAATATATAAATTTATTATCTTTTCATGCCAAGAGTAAGAAGAAATAAAATTAAAAGAAGATCCTGTACTGGTTGTAAAAAAATGGGGCATAATTCTAGGACTTGCCCAGAGAAAGTGATTGCAGAAGAGTTAGATATAGAAGTTGGAGAAGTTTTTGTAGGAGATGATTTTATAGAGACTAAAATAGAAACCACCAAAAAATACCCAAAGGTGGTTGTTTGTGGTGAAGAAAAAATGATGAGGTCTCCACATATTGTAAATTTGCGCGGAGAGCTAAAAAAACAACCCGCGAAAGTAGAGGTGTATAAAGAAAAAGAAAATATACAAAATACTGTAGGTGTAAATTTTGCAAATTTGGTGAGAAAGGCAAATCAAAGAAGAAAGGTAGAGTTGGATAATAAAAATATAAGTAGTAATTTTATTTTAAAAGAAGAGTTGAATAGAGGGAGGATAGAAAAAATAGATGTTCAAAAAATAAAAAAAGCACAGAGTTTGAAGAAAAAGGAAAAGATAAAAATAGAAAAAACTGAAAAGCAAAATAAAGTAAAAAATGAATTTAGTTTTTTTACTGGTATTTCATCCAAAATTAAATTATTTAAAACAAAAATAAATTTTTCTTTATCAAGGTTGAGTTTTAAAAAATGGGTTGGAAATTTTACATGGAAAAAAATGGCATACCAGAGCGTTGTTATGTTTTTGTTAGTCGCTATTCCAATTCCAACTGTTGGGTATTTTAAGCAGGTTCGTACAACTAGTGAACAGATAGTAGAAGGTAGTAAACAGGCTTTAGTTGGGTTACATTCTTCTACTCTATTAGCCTTAAATTCAGATATTAGTGGGGCACAGACAGACTTAAATAATACATTGGAATATTTCAATAATACAAAAAAATTATTAGACTCAGAGAATAAAATATTGATGAGTGTTTTGCGAGTATTGCCTATTTTTGGTAAGAGTATGAAAAGTAGGGAGAGTTTGTTAAGTGCTGGACAAAGTATGGCACTTGCGAATACTTACATAGTAAAAGGTATTGGTGAGGCTACTGAAGATGGATTAAATGCAACAGATAAAATAGCTTTAATTAGCGAGCATTTAAATAGTGCTTTACCACAATATGAAAATGCTTTTAGAGAGTTGAGCGGTGTGGATCCAAAGATTATCCCAAAAGAGTATAGGGATGAATTTAAAGAGTTTCAGATTTTATTCGGTGTTTTTATAGAGGATTTGGGTGATTTGGTCCAGCTTATAGATACTCTTCAGCTTATTTTGGGTAGCGACGATTTTAGAAGGTATCTACTAGTTTTTCAAAATAATAATGAACTTCGTCCTACTGGTGGTTTTCTTGGGAGTTTTGCAATTATAGATATTCAAAAAGGTAGAATTCAAAATATAGATATTCCAGGAGGTGGAAGCTATGATTTAAAGGGACAGTTAGACGCTTATTTAACTCCACCATTACCACTACAATTGGTAAATAGTAGGTGGGAATTTCAAGATTCAAACTGGTTTCCAGATTTTGGGATTTCTGCACAAAAGATGGCTTGGTTTTATGAGCATAGTAGGGGTACAACAGTAGATGGTGTGATAGCAGTAAACGCCACAGTTTTGGAGAGAGTTTTGAAAGTGGTGGGTTCTATAACTAGCGAAAAACATAATTTAGAACTGATGGGCGATACTGCAATAGATGATTTGCAGTATCAAGTAGAGATTAATTATGACAAAATAGAAAATAAACCAAAAGAAGTTATAGGAGAGCTTGTGGATGATTTGTTTGTTCAGTTTGAGGGTTTAGATAATATAGATTTGGTTCGCGTACTCAATGAGTTTCATCAAGCATTAAAAGAAAAAGAAGTTCAGGCTTTTTTCTTTGATAGAAAATTGCAAAAAACAGTGCGTGATTTTGGCTGGTCTGGTGAAATAAGTTATACAAATAAAGATCAGGATTATTTAAATATTGTGAGTGCAAACCTGCAAGGTCAAAAAAGTGATAAAAAAATAGAACAAAATATTGAACATGAAGTGTTTATTCAAAAAGATGGCTCTATTGTGGATAAAGTTATAATAAAGAAAAAACATACTGGTATAGATGGTGAAATGTTCAGTGGTGTTAGAAATATAAGTTATGTGCGTGCTTATGTTCCAGAAGGCTCAGAGCTTTTGGAGGCTGGTGGTTTTTCTTATCCTGCGGAAGGGGCATTTCATGTTTCAGAGGATTGGTACGAAGAAGATCTGTCTATAGCGCAGTTTGAAAAGGAGGTGGGAATTCACAGTAAAACAGGCACTAGAATTACAAAAGAATTTGGAAAAACTGTCTTTGGTAATTGGGTGTCCACAGATCCGGGTGGAGAGAGTGAGATTTATTTTATATATAAACTGCCATTCAAAATTCCGACAGTTCAACCAAGAGAGATTAAAGGTGAAAATTTTTGGAATTCACTTTTGTCCAATGATGAAAATAGGCTAAAATATAGTTTGGTTCTGCAAAAACAGTCTGGAATTAACAGTGGTTTTAGTTCTAGTGTAAAAATTCCTGATGATTGGGATTTTATTTGGAAGTCTGACAATTCAAAATTAAAATTTAATAATTTACTTCAATATAATTCTATACTTCAAAGCGATACTGTTTTTGGTGCCGTTATAGAAGGGGAAATTAATTAAACATTGTCTTATGTCTAAAAAAGAACACAAAAAAAGTAAAAAACATAAAAAAGACGAATCTGAAGAAAAGGATATTTATTTGGAATTGGAAGAAGATGGGAAAAATATACACAAGAAAAAACATAAAAAAAAGAAGAAAAAAAAGCATAAAAATAATAATAAATTTGAGAGTTTTGACAAAGATAAAAGTGTAAAAGAAAAAAAGATTAAGAAACATAAAAAAAAGAAAAAAAAACATAAAGAAAAAGAAGATGTTGGAATGTTTGGTTTTGTGGAAAAAATATTGAAACCACTAAAAAAGAAAAAACATGGTGGTATGAAAAAACTTATGAAAAAGAAAAAGCATCAAAAAAAAGATGATGATGTGGATAAAGCACTTTTGGAGATTTATGAAAACGAGGATGGCACAATTCCAGATATGAGTAAATTTCAGAAAAAAAAGAAGATGGGTCCACTTCTAAAAGCTCTTAGTGTTTTAGTTTCTTCACTGCTATTTTTAGGTCTTGTGGCATGGCTTGGTTTTTTTGTACTTGGTTCTAGTAGTAAGTTTTCAGAAGAAGATGTGCTACTAACAATAGTTGGAGATGAAGCTGTGACAGCTGGACAAGATGTGAGCTATAGGGTTAGATATAGAAATTTACAAAATAGTGTATTAAAAAATGTAGAATTAGAAATTCGTTATCCAGAAGGTTTTGTGTTTGTTGAGAGTAGTATTGAGCCGTCAAATGAAACAAATGATAAGTGGATTATAGGAGAGGTTGCAGGACAAGATGGAACTTATATTGATATATCTGGAAAACTTTATGGGGATATAAACAAGAAACAGTCTTTTAGGATATTTTTCAATTATACTCCTGATAATTTTAGTTCAGATTTTCAGCAGGTTGCCAATCTTAGTACAGAAATAACAGACTCCGTCTTTGAACTGTCTTTTGAAGGTGTCGATGCTGTTGTTGCTGGTGTGGAAACAGAGTTTAAAGTTTTGCTAAAAAATACAAGCGAAAAAAGTATTGAAAATTTAGCATTAGTATTAACGCCTTTTGCTGGATTCTCAAAAGTAGAGAGTATCCCAGAAAGTGATGAGTTTGAAAATTTTGTATGGTCAATTCCTATTTTAGAAGGTGAAAAAATAGTAGACATAAAAGGTATCTTTAATCTCGGAGATTATGACGATAGTTCTATAATGGCGAGTTTGATAGGTTGGAAAGATTCAGAAAATCTTGGAGATGGTTATATTTTTGCAACATCTAGCTATAGTCCTACAATTTTGGAGAAGAGCATTTCCGCACAGCTTGCTATAAACGGTTCGTTAAAAAATAGCACAGCGATACCTGGAGATGTGTTGAATGGGACTATTACAGTTTCAAATGCTGGAGAGAGTATAATATCAAATGTTCGAGTAAGGATGATTTTTGACGCACCTTCTGTAAATAAAAGGAGTGTATTAAATTGGATAAAATTAGACGATCCAAATAGCGGAGATGTTTTTGGGGAACAAAGAAGTGTGGATATTAGACGAGGACACATAACTTGGGATGGTGGGGATATTGCAGAATTGAGATCTATTTCTTTGGGGGAGAGTGTCTTAATAGATTACCACTTGCCTGTTAAAACAGATAGCGAGATAACTCTTGCGGATTTTGCAAAATATGAAATAATAGCTACTGTTGAGATTCAATATGATACATTAAAAGGAAGGGAGTTTTTATCTAGTAGTCCAATTGTTATTAAACTTAATTCTGACATAGATTTGCAGGTTTCCGATGAAATAAGTCAAGATTCTGACGGTCGAGATGTTCATTCTATAACTTGGTTACTATCAAACTCATTCCACAATCTAAAGGATTTAAAATTTGAAGCTGATTTATATGGAGATTTTGTGTGGGATCCAAGCACACTTTCTGTGCCTGCTGGAAATTTGCAATATGACATAGAAAACAAAAAAGTTGTTTGGACTATTCCAGAAATGCCAACAAGTATAGATGTTCTGGCACTCCAGTTTAATATAATTTTGAATCAAAAAAACCCAAGTCAGACAAACTTAACTTCAAAAGTAAGAGGAACTGCAGTGGATGATGTGACAGGCGAGCAGTTGTTTATTGTTGGAGATGAAATTTTGTTTGAATAATAGGAGGGTAACAGACAGGAAGGTTAGAAAGTTTATAAAATCTGCAAAGTCCTTACTCTTTTGTCATTCCTGGCTTGACTAGGAATTCAGGAGTCTTTAGTCGCGAAACAGGAAAGAATGGAATGGATCCCCGTCAAGCTGAGGATGATAAAAATAAGAACTGAGGATGACAGAAATAGGATTTGAGGGTGGAAAGTAAAAGGAGTGGTATATAAATAATAACATGTACTATCCTAAATAATAACTGAAGCCAAACTTACCGATAGAGTTCTTATGAAAGTATATTTAAAATCAAAAATATTTTAAAAAAGAATTAAAAAAGCCGACATAGAAATTCTATGTCGGCTTTGGTTTTTAGATTGGAACAACTTGAATTTCGTTGTTCCTAATCACCAAGCGCTCTTTTGCGGTTAGTGGAATTTTTTTTATTTTTTCACCCTTTTTATTTTTTTCCCATCGCATAGTTGGTTTTATTTTTTTAAAAACCATTTTTTGTAATTCTGGGTCAAAAATCCAGTTTTCTTTGTGCAGCGGAGTTCTGCTATTGAGGTTTAAAGAGATTGTACTATTACCTCTTTGAATCTCCCCATTTTTGAAATATGGATTTCTGAAAACTCTCACTTTCCACAATGCAGAATTTAGCATTGTTTCTAGAGCTTTTATTACTTCTTCTAACTCCTCCATTTTTTCTCTTAAAAGTTCGTTTCTAACAAATTCGAAACGAACTAAATAGTATAGTTTATCATGTTCGTTTAATTTTTGCTCCCAACATGCTCTGACTATTTTATAGCCAGAAGCATTGATATCTTGGTGAAGCAAATGTGCTCCAACCTGAGCCTCGCCATTTTTTTGTGGAGATATAAACTCCACACCTTTGGATATTTTTTCTTTTTTTGGTTGTTTTGTTGATTCCAGAATACATTTTGGAATACATTCCGGGTTTGAAACCCGGATTACAACCATCATCATTGGGATGTTTTCTCCCAAAGTTTCATTTTTTTTATCCAATTTTCCCATTATTCTCTCGATAAGAGAGTTCATGATTTTCTCCTTGTTGGGTTAGAAATGTAAAATGAACAGTAATATAAAATACCATATTTTAGTACAAAAGTCAAGTTAAAACATAGAAAAAACTACAAAAAAGAAAAAAACCTGATTATTCATCAGGTTTTTGGTTGTTTTGTTTGAAAAAGAAGAATTTTTTTCTAGTTTCTGAATCAAACATTTCTGTTGATTCTTCTAACATTCTTTTTTTTCTCGTTTGAACATAATAAACAATAAATGCCAAGATTCCAGATAGAATAGTGCAAACCATCATTAAGTCTGGATTTTCTGGCATAAACTTGGTGTAAGCTCCGTAAATTGTTCCAAATATGATTACGAAAGGTAAAAGAACATCACGCATTTTTATCTCCTTTTTGTTTTCTTTTTTTGTAAAAAATTTTGTAATATACAAATTGGCAAAAAAATACTAAACCAAAAACTGAACCACCGGCTTGCCCAGCAAACAAAAACCAGTCTGGTTTTAAAAGTGAATAGAAAGTCCAAGAAAGATAACTTAATCCTACAAAAATAACAAGTAGAACAGACAAACCTTCTACACTTTTTGTTTTGTGTGTTTGCCAAATTTGAGATGGTAAACCTACTAAAACTATCATTGTAGAAGTTATGGCACCAAAAATGCCTAGCAATTCTACCACTTTCTCCTCCCTTTTTGTAAAAGAACTTAATTTAAACTTATCAGAAAAAAGTCTTTTGTGCAAAAAATATTTTTTATAGTTTATTTATTTTGGCTTTAATAACTATATATCTTGACAGGAATTTCATAAAAGGTAGATATCTTAAAATTGCTTCGTCTATATTTTGGATTTTTCTATTCATTAGGCGGCGTCTATTTTCTATACTAAGTTCTTTTTGGTGAAATATGTCGGCTAATAAAAAAAATAGAGGTTTAATTTTAAGTATAAATAAACTAAAAATTCTGTATGGTTTGTATTCTACCGTGGAGAATATGTTTTGTATTAATTTTAGATCATTTTGGAATAAAATTCTTTCTGTTGGTGTTTCTTGTCTTATTGGGTATAGTCTAACAATAAGTTTTGATGTTCTTATTTTTTGTATTGTGTTTGAAAAAACAAAAGGTTCTATTGTTACAAAAATTCCATTTGGTTTTAGTATTCTTTTTATTTCATTTAGTGCTTTTTCTACTTCTAAATGATGTAGTGATACATTTATAAATACAATATCAAAAAAATTATCTTGAAAATTTGTATTTTCTGCTGGAGATACAGAAAAATTAGTTTTTTCTGAAACTTCATTTTCTATAGATCGACGCTTTGCTATAGATATGCTTTCATCGCTTATATCTAATCCATAGACATTTGCACCATTTTTGGCAAACCATACACTTATTTCACCATTCCCACAACCTATTTCTAAAATAGTTTTATTTTTAAAATCGCTTATATATTTTTTAGCACAATCAAATAAATCTCCACTATAGTCACTAAAAGGAGGGTTATCTCTTTCAACTAATAAAGATTTACTATCCCATTTATCGTGAACTATCGAGTTATAGTAGCTTTTTTCTGTTAATTGTTTTTCTGTTAAAAACATGTCAGCTATATAATTAAATAAATTTAAATTAGTCTTAACAATTAATTTATTATTTTGTGCTCTCGCTAGGATTCGAACCTAGAATACTTGGTCCGAAGCCAAGGGTGATATCCATTTCACTACAAGAGCGCATATAAAAACATGGCACATAATACAACTAGTATAACAATGTATCATGCTATCTGTATTATGCACCATGTCTTATTTTGTGCGCCCAGCAGGATTCGAACCTGCGACCGTTTGCTTAAGAGGCAACTGCTCTACCAACTGAGCTATAGGCGCTTTTTAAGAATTAAGTGGGGACAGTTATTTATTTCTTTTTAAAATTTTAACCTCAGAACCTTTCCATTTTTTTACTTTTAATGCTTCTTCTGCTGCTGAAGTTTGAGCTTCTTGTTTACTAGTTCCTTTTCCTTCGGCAATTTTTTCTTTGTTTAAAAAAGCTCCAACTGTAAAATCTTTGTTGTGGTCAGGCCCTTCCTCGTTCAATACTTTGTATGTTGGGGTTATGCCCAGTTTTTCTTGTGCAGATTCTTGAAATCTAGATTTTGGATCTATCCACAAATTATTTTCCAAAACATTGTCTAGTTTTGAAATAACCCATTCGTGAATAAATTTTTTGGCAGAATCCCAGCCTTGATCATAATATATAGAACCAATAAAAGCTTCAAGTGCATTTGCAAGAATATATTCGCGAGCTTTACTGCTTACATCTTTTGACTCACCGCGACTTAGTAGCATAAAATTGTTCATACCAATTTCGCTTGCAATTCGTGAGCACATTTTTGCGTTTACAAGAGATGCTCTCCAGCTTGTCAATTCTCCTTCTGGATTTAGGAAAGTGTCAAATAAATACTCCGTGACTACAATTTCTAAAACTGCGTCTCCCAAAAATTCCAATCTTTCATTGTGTGGTAGAGAAAAATCTCTATTTTCATTTAAATAAGACCTGTGAACAAATGCCTGTACAAGATTGTTTGGATCATTAAATTTGATACCGGTTTTCTTTTCAATTTCAGAGAAGTTTTTTTTCTCGTACATTTCATTTATCATAATTTTATTTTTTATCTTCAGGTGTTTTTTCTTTTTTTGGAATTTCTACAACTTCTCCGTTTTTTGTCATTTCGTTGAATAATGCACCCAAAATACCGTTTACAAATTTTCCAGACGAGGGGCCACCATAACTTTTTGCAATTTCAATTGCTTCGTTTATAGCTACTTTTGCTGGAATTTCTTTGTTGAATTTTAACTCATAGACACCAATTCGAAGTATCGCTCGGTCTATCAAGGTAATCTGGTTTATTGGCCAGTTTATTGTATACTTTGAAATAATTTTGTCAATTTCATCTATATTTTTCACAGTATCCATGACAGTTGCCAAAATATACTTCTTGTTTTCATCTAAACCAATACCAAATTCTTCGGTCATTTGGTCGACAATTGCAGGAAGAGCAGAGCTTGGTTTTTCTCTGAAATCCCATTGATAAAGACATTGCATTACTATTGAACGAGCGAGGTGTCTATTAGACATATAGTTTTGTTAAACTTTTTTACCTTTATAAGTGCCACATTTTCCGCAAGCTTTGTGTGGCATAGTGGTAGCACTACATTTTTCACATTTAGACAACATTGTCTTTTTAAGTGCAAAATGAGATGCTCTCTCTTTTTTTGAACGCGAAGTTCTTTGTTTTGATGGAAGTCCCATATTTATATTTATTATATCGTAAAACGGGATTATTATAAACCATATTTGGAAAAAAATCAAGTCAAAGTGTGAAGTTCTTGATTTAAACTAGTAAAATCAGGTAGTATATATGTATATGAAAGTAAAAATTTGTGAAAATAAAAGTGAGTGGAATAAAAACTTAGAGAGTAAGTCTGAGTTTTTGCAGGTTTATCAGTGGGGTGAGTTTAAAAAAAAAGCTGGGGAAAATATATTGCGAATTCAGGTTTTGGATGGTGAAAAAGTTGTAAATCAATTTCAAGGAGTTGTCCAGAATTTAAAATTTATAAAATATCTTTATTTACCTAGAATTTCTGCAAATAGAAAAGAAATGCAGTTGCTTTTTGAATTTTTAAAGAAAAAAGGTTTTAGCTTTGTAAGAATTGAATATATAGAAAAAAAAGTGAAAACTAAGTTTAAGGCAAAAAAAATAAAAAATAGACAACCAGAAAATACTTGGATTTTGAATTTAAAGAACAGTGAGGAAGATCTGCAAAAAGAAATGCATAGTAAAACTAGATATAACATAAGACTTGCAAGTAAAAAAGGTGTAGAGATAAGAGAAAGTAAAGATATTGATATTTTTTGGAATTTGGTGGAAAAAACAAGCGCAAGACAAAAGATAAAAAGTCATAGTAAAAATTATTATGCAGAAATGTTGCAACTTTCTTTTGTAAAACAGTATGTAGCTTATCTGGAAGGTGTGCCCGTAGCATCAAATTTGATAGTAGAGTGGGGTGATATGACAACTTATCTGCACGGAGCTTCGGATTATGAGTATCGTAAGGTTATGTCACCGTACAAGCTTCAGTGGGATGTAATTCAAAAAGCAAAAGAAAATGGATTTGAAAAATATGATTTTTGGGGAACAGCACCTGCAGAAAAGGAGGGAAGTGGAGAAGAGAAAAATTGTTCAAATGGTTGGTGTTGGAATGAATTTCACTCTTGGGCTGGTGTGACAAGGTTTAAAGTTGGTTTTGGCGGTAAACCGAAAAATTATCCAGAAGCAGTTGATGTTGTTTTTAGTGGTTTTAAATATTTTTTGTATAAGGTAATTCACAAAATTCTAAGATAAAATATGAGTTGGAAAATAATAGAAAAAAAAGATGTATCGCCATCTAAATGGAGGAAAGTGGAAAATTGGAAAGTCCAGACACATAAAAATACAATAGAAGACGAGGTTTATATTTCTTTGCTTGGAGATTCTGTAGTTGTCTGTGGATTGACAGACGACAATAAGATTTTACTTCTTACTCAATATTGTATTGGTCAACAAGAATATTTGAAAACTTTTGTGGCTGGTTTTGTTGATAGTAAGTCAGCAGAAGAAACAATAAAACATGAATTGCAGGAAGAGGCTGGATGCTCTGCAAAAGAATTAATTTATCTTGGGAATTCGCATAAAAGTAAGTGGGCAATTGGAAAAGCACATTTCTACTTGGCAAAAGGAATAGAGCAGAATTTGGAGCAAAAGCTTGAAAGTTTGGAAGATATTTCAGTTGAGTTTATTTCGCTAGAAGAATTGGAAAAACTTTTGGATGAAAACAAAATCCATGATATTGGTTCTACTATTTGTGCTGAAAAAGTTTTAAGATATTTAAAAGTAAATTCATAATTTTAAACAATATGAAAACTTCGTGGAATTATAAAGAGTTTTTTAAAGTGAACAATAAAGTTGGTCAAAATGAGAAACTTGATTTTGCAATGTATTTTGCTTCATCTTGGCTTATTTATGTAATTTCTGCAATTGTAATTTTGTGGGGATATTTCAAATTCAATGGTTCAGTGACATTTTGGTTTATGTTTTTGGCTTTGGGGATTTCAATATTTTTTGGACTTATTGCTAGTTTTACAATTTCTTTATTTTGGTCACAAAAGAGACCTATTGCTGTACTCAAAGATATAAAACAATTAATAATACCGTTTCAAACTTGGAAAAGTTTTCCTTCAGATCACACTTTAATATCTTTTTTGTTTGCTCTAATGCCATTATATTTTGGTGCTAGTTTTTTCTTCGTTTTAGCTTTATTTTTATTGTCGGCTGTGGTAGGTTATGGAAGAGTTTATGTGGGGGTCCATTATCCTTACGATATTTTTGGTGGATTTTTACTAGCTTTAATTATCTCACCGTTATCATTTTTCTTGACTTTAATATTAGTATTTTAATTTTATGAACGCAATTATTTTGTGTGGTGGTATTGGAAGTAGGCTTGGGGAAATTGTAAAAACCACACCAAAAGTTTTGATAAAAATTGGAAACAAAACTGTATTTGATTGGCAAATGGAAAAATTTGCCAAATTGGGTGTGGAAGAAGTTGTTTTGGCGGCAGGACATTTGTCCGATGTTTTAAGAAATCATGTAGGTGAAAGTTGGAATGGTATAAAAATAATTTATGCAATTGAACCAACAAGGCTTGGAACTGGCGGTGCAATTAAATTTTCAATGAATTATATTACAAAAAAAAATAAGCCAACTTGGATTTTGAATGGTGATGTTTTGACAACTGTGGATTTTGCAGATATATATAAAAATTTAAAAGATGACTCAGATGGAATAATTTTGGGTTCAAAAGTTGAAAATGCTTCTAGTTATGGAACTTTATTTTATGGCGATGATAAGCAGATAAAAGAATTTAAAGAAAAAGAAGGTAAGAAAATTGTAGGTTTTATAAATGGAGGAGTATATTTGTTCAATCCTCAGGTCAGTAAATATTTTCCAGAAAAAGACGCGTTTAGTGTTGAATACGATATGTTTCCAAATATGAATAATTTGCATGTTTATGAGTCTGAACATCCGTGGATAGATATTGGTGTGCCAGAGCGATTGGCTTGGGCAAATGAAAATTGGAAGATTTTTAAAGAGGTTTAAATTTTTATTTTATGATTAAAATTGTTTCTACATTATTTCTAATTTGTGCAGTCACTGGTGGCTGGTTTTTGTTTTCAGAAATTTATAGAGCGCCAGCGCGAGAAGCTGATAGTGTAGTTTTTACTATTGAGCAAGGTGAAAGTGTTTCGGCTTTGGCAAAGCGTCTGGAGAATGATCAGATAATTCGTCATTCTTGGCTTTTCACTCGTTTTATAGCTTTGAAAGAAATGGATAAAAAAATTCAAGCTGGAACTTATGAGGTGAAAACTCCAATAACTTTGGCGAGAGTTGTGTCAGCATTAGATAGACCAAGTTTTGAAGAGAGGGAAATTACCATTTTGCCAGGTTGGGGTTTGCGAGAAATTGCAGAATATTTTGAGAAAGAAGGGGTTGCGACAACCGAAGAATTTTATCAATTGGTAGGAAAACCTGCTTTTAATTATAAAATTTTAGATAGAAGAGGTGAGACTGTAAATAGTGATTTAAAAGTTTTGGAGGATAAGCCAAAATATGCAAATTTGGAAGGGTATTTGGCGCCAGATACTTATAGAATTTATAAAGACGCTAAACTCGAGGAAATAATTTTGAAATTGGTTGACCATAGAAATTCTCAAATTACCGAGGAAATGTATGCACAAATTAAAAATTCTGGATTTAGTTTTTATGAAATTTTGACAATGGCAAGTATTTTGGAGCGAGAGGTAAGGAGTGAAAAAGATAAGGCAAAGGTATCAGATTTGTTTTGGCGTCGTTACGACGCAGGCTGGGCTTTTCAGGCGGATTCCACAGTTCATTATACAATTGGGAAAAGTGGCGATGTTTTTACAACTAGTGTAGATAGAGCTACAAATTCAGCTTGGAATACTTATAAATATCCCGGGCTTCCGCTTGGGCCTATTTCAAACCCAGGAATTGAATCTATAATCGCAGCGATTTATCCTGAAAAAAATGAAGAATGGTATTTTATGACAACTTTTGAAGGTGAGGTAAAATATGGAAAAACTCTTGCAGAACATAATGCAAATGTGAATAGGTATTTGAGGTAAGTTTTTAAAAAAATAAAATAAAAAAGCGCAATATAATTGTGCTTTTATGTTTTTTATTTGTTTTAATATTTTTCTTTTTTTGTTTTTAAGTTTTAATACTTCTGTTTTTAACTTTATATTCTCTTCTTTTGGTATTTCTATCTCTTTTTTTGTTTTCAAAATGTGCGATAAATACAGAAAGAGCTAAAATTGGAATCCAAATTGGAGAGGTGGAAAAGAGTGAAATGACCAAAATCATTATTGATATTGTATCTTTTTTATTAACCTGAACCTTTCTTTTGTTTAAATGAGGCAGTTTATTCATTGCCAAGAAAAAAATTAAATAAGCTGTGGTAATTGATAGATAATTTAACTTTTCACTTAATTTTGTTTTTTGTTTTCTCACTTTTTCCTCCAAATTTTGGAAATAATTCTTAGTTAATTTTTATCACTTTTTCCAAGTTCCGTCAACCCACTGTTTTTTGAAGTTTAGAAAATTGTCTTTTTTAATCTCTTTACGCATCTGCGAAGTTAAGCTTAATAAAAAGTATAAATTGTGAATAGACGCTAATTTGTAAGCAAGTAATTCTCTGGTTTTAAATAAATGATGAATATATGCGCGCGAGTGATTTTGGCAAGTTGAACAATCACATTTTGAATCTATTGGTTTTTTATCTTCTTTGAATTTTGCGTTTGTAATATTTATTCTAGTTTTTTTGGATTTTGGAGTTGGACTAATATAAAGCCCACCGTTTCTTGCCATTCTTGTCGGCGCGACACAATCAAACATATCCACACCTTTTTCCACAACCTCAAACATATCCACAGGTGAAAATCCAACTCCCATTGTATAACGCGGTTTATTTTCTGGTATAAAAGGAATTACCCAGTCTAAAATATCTGCAGTGGCTTTCATATTATAACCAACGGATTCTCCGCCAATTGCAATTCCGTCGAAATCCATTTCAGAGATTGTTTTGGCAGAAAGTTCACGAAATTCTTTGTGCTGAGCGCCTTGAATTATTCCAAACAAAAACTGCTTATATTCATGATGTTTTGTATCTTTTTTGTGTTCAATCACACATTGCTTAGCCCAGCGATGAGTTCTATCCATTGCTTCTTTTGTATATTTTTTGTTCGCGTCGTCTGGAGTGCACTCGTCGAAAGCCATTATTATATCGGCTCCAAGTTTGTGTTGAATTTTTATAGCTTCTTCTGGGGTAAACCTATGAATAGATCCATCCAAATGACTTTTAAATGTGACACCTCCTTCGTCTATTTCGGCGAGTTTGCTGTGCTCATCACTAAATCCACCGCGATCTTCTAGTTGTTTTCCTAAAGATAAAACTTGAAACCCACCACTGTCTGTAAGTAATGGTTTGTTCCAATTCATAAATTTGTGGAGTCCTCCAAATTTGTCTATTAAATCTTCGCCTGGGCGTAAATGCAAGTGATAAGTGTTTGCCAAAATTATCTGTGCATTTAAATTTTCCAATTCATCTGTAGACAGACTTTTTACTGTAGCTTGCGTCCCGACAGGCATAAAAATAGGTGTCTGAATTTCACCATGATCTGTTTTTATAACTCCAGCTCGCGCTCTAGAATTTTTGTCTTTGTGTTCAACTTCAAAAAATTTCATATTATCTATTTATGTTTAATTGATAATAGCACATTTAAATGTTTTATTCAACTTAAAAACCTAATTGCATACTTGACAAAAGTCTTATTTTGTGTTATTATCAGCTGTTCTTTAAAAGTAAATTTTTAGTTAACATACACACAAAAGAGGTGTTTAGATGTTTAGTAAGTTTTGGGTTTCTCTTTTCATAGGCATTTTATTTTTTGGGTGTATAGAAAATAATATATACGCTGAAGTGGTAGAAAAAGAAAAATTGGAAAATTCTACAGCTGATAATTATGACTTGATTGGTGTAGGTGTTGGAATGTTGGTATCTGACTTTTTTCTACAGACATTTATTCATGAGGGTACGCATACTATCGTTGCACTTTCTGAAGGTTATGAAATAGAAAAATTTCAACCATATCCAGGAATAAATAAACATGGATTTCATTTTGGAGTTTCTGGAAGGTCTACGGATAAAATTAGGTCTGGTCCTGAAGCATTAATTTTTATTTCTCCCAAGTTTACAAGTGTGAGTGTATTGTATTCATATGTTATTTTGGAGCAATATGATGTTTTACCCAGTAATCAGTATGCACAGCTTGGATTGTGGGTATTTGCATTTGGTGCTTGGATTGATTTTACACGAGATGTTTGTTCTGGTATTTGTTACGATAGTCCTACTAATGATTTGGTTATGTTTGAAAAGTATATGGGATATACTTCTCTGTGGGAGAAGTTGGCTGTACGGGGTACAATTTTGGTTCTTTCTGGACTTTCCATATATCCACTGTACAAGGGGTTAAAAAAGGTTTTTGATATGTCTTTAACAGGTGAAGAGGAGGGTTTATTGAGTTCTCTGGTTATAAGTCCTAGTATGGTTGGTTATAGAATTAAATTTTAAGTAGTTTTTCAAAAGGCATCTTCGGATGCCTTTTTTTTGTAAAAATATTTTTTCAATTGACATTGGATATTTTTTAGGCTAAGTTTAACTTAGATCTTTAAAACTAGTGGAGGGAAAAATGGATCTATTTTATATTATATTTACTTTAATAATATTTTTATTTTTGTTTTATGCGTTTTATCTTAAATTTTCAAATAGATTAGAAAATAATGGTTTTTCTATTTTTGATTTTTTAAATAATATTTTTGATGTAATACTTTTAAAAATTTTTGGTGCAATTGGTGTGAAAAAGGAAAAAGAAGAGTTAACTTTTTCAGAAGAGCAAGAAAAAAACTATGACGATGGCTACATAAGAAGAATGAAACATAGGTTTAATAAGATTCCAAAAGAGAGTTCTAGAGATTTTTGGCAAGAAAGAGAGTATTTAAAAGATTTAATTTTTAGGCATCTACCTTATTGGTGTAAAAGAAAAAGGGAGATTAAAAAAATATTAATTAAATTGGAGGAGCGTAAAATAGAGTTAGATATTTTAGGCAGGCATAGTAATAATTTGGGAGACATTGCTGTGAATTCCAATAATTGCAAAATAGCTGATTTAGTAGGCGAATTGAGAGAGGTTAAGAATAAAATTGGAGATTGTAATATTGCTTTATCTCATTTTGAGGATGAAATAGATATGATTCAGCTTTTACAAAGGTCTAATATTGATAGTGATCTTACTATTCCAACTCTAAAAAATATTTCAGAGAAATATTTTTTAGATAGGCAGGTTGGAATAGACGAGCTTCAGCATGAGTTGGATTTTGATATTTTTGCAGAGTTAGGAGAGGATGAGAAGGAAATTGTAGAAGAAGGTGATGAGTGTGAGGTATAGACGGCTTAAAAAAGCCGTCTTTTTTGTTGACAAAAAGTAAAATTTAGTTTATCTTTAATGGAGTACATAAAAATAACAAAGGAGGTTATTATGTTGTTTGGGATTGCTCTTTCTACTTATATTTTTTATTCGTTTATCATTTTTACAACTCTTTATTTTTTTTCAAGGTGGATTTCATTATTGATAAGGGTTGAAACTGACAGCGAAAATATCTCAGAACCATCTCTTTATCTCGCTAGTTTTTGTGGATTGTTTGGGGCTGGTGCAGTTATTTTAACAGTCGCATATATATTGTTTTATGGTGCTAAAATTTTAATTTTTACTATAATTTTATTTTTACTTTATTTCACATCATCTTATTTTGTGAAAAAAATAAAAAAGGAGTTTTAAAATGTATTATTATATCTTTGTGATTATAATTTTAGCTGGTTGTTTTCTTTTCTTTTTCGAAAGATTGATTGAATTTTATAAACTAAATCAAAAAAGAGTAAGATTAACTGAGAATTTTTTTAGGTTTTTATTTAAAGATGTAACATATTATGAAAAAAAGAAGTTAGAATCTTTTGAGTACTTTTCTAAATTGCAGGATTCTGCAGAAAATAAAACTTTAAAAAATATAAGTTTTATAAATTATAGAATTTTAGAAACACTCTATTCGCGTAAATTATCGCAAGATAGTTTATTAAATAAATTTAAACATAGACACAAAATTATTTGGTCATTAAGAGGTGTCTCTCTTGAAATTAAAGGGTTGGAAGTTTTATTACAATCTCTTGAAAAAGATGATAAAGATTTGGAAAAATTATTTTCTGAGTTTAAAAAACTTTTAAATAAAAAAACAAAGCGTTCTTAATTGGACGCTTTTTTATTGACAAAATGTGAAAAATGGTTTATATTTATTTGGGTATATAAATACAACAAAGGGGTTTAAATGAGTATTGAAAGTATTTTCCTTTCTGTTTCAATTGTACTTTTTATTTTTTCAGCACTTTTTTGGATTAGACCTTGGACTGTAATAAAACTTCAAAAAAGAAAAAAAGAATTAGTAGAAAAATTTAGAGATTTATATTGTTTGGAAAATAGTTGGTATAAAAAACAAAGTAAATCGTCTGAAAGTTATAGAAATTTTTTATTTTTGGAATATCCAGATGCTAGTATTTATGCCTTATCATTGCAAAATCACACAATGATTGAAAGGTCTTTAGAAAGAAAAAGAGGGTTTCAAGATAGTGTACAAAAAAATATAAATAAAATACATTATCCAATTACCAACTTTTTTGTTTTGAGGCTTGATGTTTTGATTATTGAATCTGGTATAGAAAAAATAAAAGAAGAGGATATTTTTTTGGAAAGCCTCTTCGATGAGATTGAAGATTTGATTGTCGAGTTGGAAGAGTTGAAAGAGGATTTTAATATAAAAAAAGATGACGAGAGTTATCTTCATTAAAAACACGACGGCTAAATTTAGCCGTCTTTTTTTATTGACAAAAATATATTTTTAGTTTATATTTAGGCAGGTAAAGTTCTTTTCATTTTAGGAAGTGACATGTTTGAAACAATTCAATTTTGTTTTGTTTTATTTATTATTTTGTGGCTTGTTGTTTTGCCGATAAAATATTACGAATATTCAAAAGAAAAAAAGAGATTGGCAAAAGTATTTTATGATGAATATTTTAGAGATGAAAATTGGTTTGCAGAAAAAAGAATTGAAATAAAAAATATTTCTGTATCTGAGAATTTTAGTGAAGATGAAATTCTTATTTTGAATAATTTAAAAGATAATGCTAAGTTTTGGTTAGAACTTCGAAAAAGAAGATAAGAGTGTACCCAAAGATTTATTGGATATAAAACATTTTTGAAAAGCGATCTTTGGCTTATTAATCATGATATTAAGTATATTAAACAAATTGATGAATTTCTAAAAGATCTAATGGAAGTATTACGAATTCTCCAAAACAAGCACCTTTAAAATAGGTGCTTTTTTATTTACACTATTTTTGATATTATATAGTCTTACTTTAAATAAATATGATTGACTATAATAACGAATTGAATAGCGAACAGGTAAAAGTTATCACCGATGGAGATGGGGCTTGTTTGGTGTTGGCTGGAGCTGGAAGTGGTAAGACTAGGACTATTACTTATCGAGTGGCACATTTGTTGGAGCAGGGGGTAAATCCGGAAAATATTTTGCTTGTCACTTTTACAAATAAAGCGTCGCGCGAAATGCTAACTCGTGTGCAAGAAATAACAAGAGGTGAAACTCGTCTGCCGTGGGCTGGGACATTTCACAGTATTGCTTTCAAAATTTTGAAAAGGCGAGCAGTAGTACTTGGTTATTCAAATAATTTTACAGTTTTGGATAGCGAGGATAGTAGGGATTTGATAAAGATTTGTGTGAAGCAAGAGGGTGTCCAAAAAACTGGTCAAAAATTTCCATCTACAAAAGTTTTACAATCTATTTTTAGTTTTTCTAGAAATTCCGAGATGGGTTTGCAAGATGTTATAAATTTAAAATATCCACATTTTTTAAATTTAAGAGATGATTTGGGACATATTTTCAATGAATATGAAAAGCGTAAAAAACTTTCAAATTCAATGGACTTCGATGATTTGCTGATAAATTTTTACAGACTTCTTCAATCTTCACCAGAAATGTTGGATTATTATGCTGGCAAATTTAAATATGTTTTGGTGGATGAGTATCAAGATACAAATAAAATTCAGGACTCAATTATAAATTTACTAGCTTCGGTACACAAAAATATTTTGGTGGTTGGTGATGATGCGCAAAGTATTTATTCTTTTCGCGCTGCAAATGTAAATAATATTTTGGATTTTCCAAAAAAATATGAAGGCACTAAAATTTTTAAGTTGGAGACAAATTACAGATCAACTCCAAATATTTTGGGGCTTGCAAACGATGTAATAGAAAAAAATCTAAAACAATTTCGTAAGGTTTTGAAAAGTCATCGAGAAGTAAATGTGACGCCAGAGCTAAATTCTTTTTATCATCAAAAAAATGAAGCAGAATATATTGCAGATAAAATTTCAGAATTTCAAAATGACGGAATAAAAAAGATAGCAGTTTTATTTCGTTCAACGCACCACTCACAAGCACTGGAAATGGAGTTGAATAGTTTGGGAATTGACTATGAATATAGAGGTGGAATTCGATTTTTTGAGCGTGCACACATCAAAGATGTTTTGGCATTTTTGCGAATTTATTCAAACCCAAAAGATATGGTTTCTTGGAATAGGGTTTTAAATATGCAGTCTGGAATTGGTCTTGTGACAGCTCAAAAAATAATTGCAATTGTAAAGGATTTAACTTCAGAGGAATTAATTTCTGCAGAAATTCCAATGTCGGCACGAGCAAAAATAGGGTGGGGAGATTTTGTGCAAATTTGGAAGGATATAATAAATGTTCAAGCAAAAAAACCTGGAACTTTGATCGAGGCTATATTGAGCTCAATTTATGTTCAGTATTTAAAAAGTGAATATGATAATTATAGAGAGCGTGTGCAAGACATAGAACAGCTTGTAAGTTTTGCAGAAAAATACGATAATTTGGGAAAATTTTTGGCCGAGTCTGCTTTACAAGAAGGAAATGCTAGAAAAGATATGAAAAAAGAAAGAAATGAAGACGCTGTAATTCTCTCTACAATTCACCAAGCAAAAGGTTTGGAATGGGATGTAGTTTTTATTATAAATTTGGCGGCGGGACAGTTTCCAAACGAGCGTGCAATGCGAGAAAAAGATGGTTTAGAAGAAGAGCGAAGACTTTTTTATGTTGCGATTACTCGCGCCAAAACTCACTTGTTTATGACATATTCTGAGTCTGGTGGGTTTGGAAATTTATTTTCTGGACCTAGTTTGTTTATAGGTGAAATGAATAGTAGAAATTTAACAGATGAGAGATGTAGAGAGACTTCAGTTTTTACAGATCCAAGCGATGATATAGATGAAATTTCCTATGTTCCTTTTGATGATGATATCCCAAAACACTCTAGTTTCTTGAAAAGTATTGACGAATTGTAAAAAAATAGTTATATTTGTTTATATTAAACATTAAATAAAAAATATGAAATTCGATGGAATTTACGAAAAGACTTTATTGATTGTAAAACCAGACGGAGTACAGCGTGGTTTGGTCGGGGAAATTTTAGGTAGATTGGAAAGAAAAGGTTTAAAGTTGGTTGGTCTAAAAATGGCGCAACTAAATCCAGAAAAACTTCGCGAGCATTATGCACACATTGCTGAAAAGCCTTTTTATCAAGGAGTTGAAAATTTTATGAAATCAAATCCTGTGGTTATCATTTGTTTGGAAGGTAAAAATGCTGCAAATGCAGTTCGTCTAGTCGCTGGTATTACAAATGCTGGTCAAGCAGACGGTGGTACTATTCGCGGGGACTTGGCAATGGGAATGTGTAATGTAGTTCACTGTTCAGATAGTGCAGAAAATGGAAAAATTGAAACAGAGAGATTTTTTGAATCACATGAAATCTTTGACTACAACAAAACAGACTTCTTGCACATTTATATGGAAGATGAGCGTGCTTAGTATTGACAAAAATAGAATTTTATAGTAAACTAATTTTTATAAATTCAAAAAATATGAATGGAGTAATGTTTTGCAGTGGTTGCGACGATGAAAAAGACGGTGATTGCTGTGGTGGTAATTGTGGCGGAGATCACAAATAAAACAAAATAAAATAAATACTCCGTAAAAAGCGGAGTATTTATTTTGAAGAGAATTGAAAACTGTTTTAAAAAAATAGTTTTGAGTTCTTTTCGTGCCATAGCGCTCATTTCATAAACATAGGAGGCTCTAATGGAAGAGTATCATAGATTCTTGGAAGATATTTTAAAATGTAACTCCCTAGAATTAGAAAATTTAATTGTCCAGCTAACATTATTTGTAGAATCATACAATATAATAAAGGGTGTTTTGCAGGATGATTTACGAGAAATCTGTAAAACTAAAGTGGAGAGATTTTTATTCTGGATAAAAGAAAATAACGGTGAGTATGCACTTTTTGTAAAAGCGTGGCTTCAAAAATTTAGAGAATTAACAGAAATTTGTTACGAAGAAATTTTATGTGAAATGCGTTTGCAAGGGGAGGTTTAGTTTTATAAAGAGGTTTCGACCTCTTTTTTATATAATAACAAAAAGGCACCTGAACTCAGGTGCCTTTTTTCTTTGTATAAAAATTTAAGCAGTTTGGTGTTTTTTTTCTGTTCTAACACATCTTGTGCAAACCAACTCACCATTATGTTTTTGTAGGTTTGGTTTTTGCCGTCTCAAAGTTTTGTTTTTTGCATGTGAACGGTTCGCTGCTTTTTTTGAACCTTTCTTACATTTAGCACATTTAGCCATATATTTGTTATAATAGTGTTGACTTATCTCAGTCTTCTGTTTATAATTCTTGGAGTTAGTTCTTATTCACGATAATTATATAGATAAATATAGTACTTGTCAAGTTTAAACAATAAATTATGAGTTATTTACCACTTTTCTTCTTTTTTACCTCATTACTTATGTCTGCAATTTTACACGAGTATGCCCATGCTTGGGCTGCAGACAAACTTGGTGACCCAACTGCAAAATACGCTGGACGCTTAACATTAGATCCGCGCAAACATATAGATATGTGGGGTACAATTTTGATGCCTTTGTTTTTATTTCTAGTTTCTGGTGGTTCTTTTTTGTTTGCTTACGCCAAGCCTGTTCCATACAATCCCTACAATCTCAAAGATCAAAAATGGGGACCAGTTTATGTTGCTATTGCTGGACCGTTGTCCAATTTTAGTTTAGCTTTGGTTTTTGGCTTATTAATTCGTTTAACACCTTATTTAAGTATTTCAAAAAGTATATCAGAATTTTTTGCTATTATAGTTTATGCAAATGTTTTACTTGGTGTTTTCAATATGATTCCAATCCCACCGCTCGACGGCTCAAAACTTTTGTACGCACTTTTGCCAGATTCTATGGCACATGTAAAAGAAACCTTAGAAAGATATGGATTTTTCATCCTTTTAATCTTTATTTTTTCTTTTTCTCGAATTGTGTTTCCAATTATTTTAAAAACTTACGGTTTATTTACAAACCAAGCTTTTTATTTATTAGAAAATTTATTTTTTTAAATATTTATTTTTAATAAATATGTTTAGTAAAATTCCATCCGATATATTAAAATTATATAAGATATGGTCAAATGATTATAAAAAATATGATCAATTAATGTAAAATAAATTAATAAATTTATTTATTATAAATATTTCATATTTTAATAATATTATATAAACACAATAAAAATCAACAAGTTATTAAAAATTCTTTAATAATAATTGAAAATAAATATATAAATAAGTATTTACTTAATAAAAAGTTGATAGATTTTAAAAAAGAGTTTTGTTTATTTAAAATTAAAATGATATATATAATAATTGGTTTTATTATGATAACTAATTTAATTTATCTTTATTTTATATTATATACTTGACATTTTTTTATATTTCTCGTATAATGATGACGCTTTAGAAATTTAAATTTATTAGATTTAATTTAAGTGGTTGATTTGAGTTGCCGTCACCTAAATTAAATTTAACTTTAGAAAAAATAGTTATGCCAACAATGAATCAAATTCTCCGCAAAGGAAGAAAGAAAAAAAAGAAGAAATCAGAATCTCCTGTTTTGCAATACACATATGACAGTCTTCACAGAAAGAAGACAATGTTGAGACGTGGTAGTCCATTTAAAAGAGGTGTGTGTACAAAAGTTTATACAGCTACCCCAAAGAAACCTAACTCAGCGCTTCGTAAAGTAGCAAAAGTTCGTCTTTCGAATGGTGCTGAAATTATTGCATATATTCCAGGTGAAGGACACAACTTACAAGAGCATTCAATCGTGTTGATTCGTGGTGGGCGTGTTAAAGACTTGCCGGGTGTTCGTTATCACATCGTTCGTGGTGTATACGATACACAAGGAGTTGAAGGTAGAAAGAGAAGTAGATCAATGTACGGTGTTAAAAAACCAAAAAAATAATATATGGCTAGAGGAAAAAAAATACCAAAAAGAATAATTGCTCCAGAAGCAAAATATGGTGACTTGCTACTTGCAAGATTTATCAACTTTGTAATGGAAAGTGGAAAGAAAACAACGGCACAAAGAATTGTATATGGTGCATTGGATATTGTTGCTGAAAAAACTGGTGAAAAACAATTGGAAGTTTTTAAAAAGGTTATTGAAATTGTAAAACCTCAAGTAGAGGTAAGAAGTCGAAGAGTTGGTGGGGCAAACTATCAAGTGCCAATGCCAGTTGTAGGAACAAGGCAGGATGCTTTAGCATTTCGTTGGCTTGTGGAAGCTGCTAGAAAAAGAAAAGGAAAAGCAATGATAGACAGATTGGCTTCAGAAATGATGGATGTAATGGAAGGAGTAGGTGGTGCAATGAAAAAGAAAGAAGATACTCATCGTATGGCAGAAGCAAATAAAGCATTTGCTCACTTCGCAAGATTTAGACGTTAATTTTTCTAATCTATAATAAAGACGAAGATACAAATTAACTATTTGTATCTTTCCGTTTATATCTTTTAACTTAAATTAAAAATATGGCTCGTGAATATTCGTTAGATAAAACTAGAAATATAGGAATCATGGCTCACATTGACGCTGGTAAGACAACAACTACTGAGCGTATTTTGTATTATACTGGTCGTAAGCATAAAATTGGAGAAGTTCATGAAGGGGCTGCTGAAATGGACTGGATGGAACAAGAAAAAGAGCGTGGCATTACTATTACTTCTGCTGCTACAACTTGTTTTTGGAAAGATACTCGTATCAATATTATTGACACTCCAGGACATGTAGATTTTACAATAGAAGTTGAGCGCTCACTTCGTGTTTTGGATGGGGCTGTTGCAGTTTTTGATAGTTCACAAGGAGTAGAACCTCAATCAGAAACTGTATGGCGTCAAGCAGATAAATATTCAGTACCTAGAATTTGTTTTATAAATAAAATGGATAAAGTAGGAGCTGATTTTTACATGAGTATAAATTCTATTAGAGAAAGGCTTTCTAAGAAAGCTTTTGCTGTACAACTTCCAATTGGACAAGAATCAAGCTTGTCTGGGGTTATAGATTTGATAAAAAGAAAAGCATATAAATTTGAAGGAAATTTTGGAATCGATATTAAAGAAATTGAAATTCCAGAAGACATGAAAGAAAAAGTTGAAAAATACAGAGCAGAACTTGTAGAAAAAGTTGCAGAAGCAGATGATATTATAATGGAAAAATATTTAGGTGAAGAAGAATTGTCAGTCCAAGATATTAAAAGTGCAATTAGAACAATGGTTTTGAAGGATGAGATTTATCCAGTATTCTGTGGTTCTGCATTGGCAAACATTGGAGTCCAACTTGTCTTGGATGGTGTTGTAGATTTCTTACCATCACCGTTAGACATTCCACCACTTATAGGAATTGATGCAGATGATGAAGAAAAAACAATTGAAATTGTGGCAGATGACGACGCACCTCTTGCAGCAATGGCTTTTAAAATTGCAACGGATCCATTTGTTGGAAAACTTGTGTTCTTCCGTGTTTACGCCGGTACTCTAAAGGCTGGAAGTTATGTATTAAATACTACTAATGGCAAAAAAGAAAGGATTGGTCGTATCGTTCGTCTTCATGCAAACAATCGTGAAGAAGTTCAAGAAGTATATTCTGGAGAAATTGCAGCAGCAATTGGTTTGAAAGAAGCAAAAACAGGAGATACTCTGGTAGATGAAAAGCGCAAAGTTATTTTGGAAAAAATTGAATTTCCAGATCCTGTTATTCACATTGCAATTGAGCCAGCTACAAAAACTGACCAAGAAAAAATGGGATTTGCATTGCAGAAATTATCAGAAGAAGACCCTTCTTTCAAAGTTAGAACAGATGATGAAACTTTGCAGACAATTATTTCTGGAATGGGAGAACTTCATTTGGAAATTATTGTAGATCGTATGAAGCGTGAGTTTGGCGTCACTGCAAATGTTGGTGCTCCTCAGGTTGCATATAAAGAAGCTATTACTGCAAATTCTGAGGCAGAAGGGAAGTATGTGAAGCAATCTGGTGGACGTGGTCAGTATGGTCATTGTCTAATCCGTATGGAGCCTACGGAGCGTGGTGAAGGTTTTGAGTTTGCAAATGAAATTAAAGGTGGAACAATTCCAAGAGAATACATTCCAGCTATTGAAAAAGGAATGAAAGAATCAATGGACAGAGGTATTCTTGCTGGTTATCCAGTTGTGGATTTGAAGGTTACTCTTTATGATGGTAGTTATCATGAAGTTGACTCTTCAGAAATTGCATTTAAAATGGCAGCAAGTATGGCATTTAAAGCAGCTGCAAACAAAGCAAAACCGGTAATTTTAGAACCTATTATGAAGGTCGAAGTTACATCACCGGAAGATTATATGGGAGATGTAATGGGAAATTTGAGTTCAAAGCGTGGTCAAATCCAAGAGATGGGAGATCGTGGAAGTGCAAAAATTATTTTGGCACTTGTACCACTTTCTGAAATGTTTGGTTATGCTACAGAACTTCGTTCTATGACTCAAGGTCGTGCTAGTTATTCAATGGAATTTGAACACTACGCACCAGCACCAAAAAGTGTTGAAGCAAAAATAATTGAAGGTAGAAAGTAAACTTCTTTAAACTTTTAAAAAACAAAACCACACCTCAAAAGATGTGTTTTTGTTTTTTAAATTTGATATAATAGAAGTAAAATAAAATATGAAATTTAATATAGTAACAATTTTTCCAGAATTAATATCTCAATATTCAAATGAGAGTATTTTGGGACGCGCACAGAAAAATAAATTTATAAAAATTAACGCAATTAATCTGCGAGATTTTTCTGAAAATAAACATAAGAAAGTTGACGACACTCCATACGGCGGCGGAGCTGGGATGGTCATGAAACCGGAGCCAATTTATAGAGCTTTGAAAAGTGTAAAAGCACTACCGTTTAAAACCGTAGACGGACTTTCAAAAATTAAAAAAATTTTAACAGGCGAAGTTTCAAAAAATAAAAAAACAATTTTACTTTCTCCGCGTGGTGCGCAGTTTGATCAGCGAATGGCAGAAAAATTTTCAAAATATAAAGAGCTTACTTTTGTGTGTGGAAGGTATGAAGGCGTAGATCAGCGAGTGGTTGAAAGAATGGTGGATGAAGAAATTTCAGTTGGTCCTTACATTTTGGCTGGCGGAGAATTGGGCGCTCTAATTATTACGGAAGCGGTTAGTCGTTTAGTTCCAGGTGTTTTAGGAAACCCAAAATCTTTGGACGAGGAGACTTTTGGAAAAGGTGAAAAAGGTAGTGGTGCAGAGTATTCTCAATACACAAAACCTGCTGATTTTAAAGGTTGGAAAGTTCCAAAAATTTTATTAAGTGGAGACCATAAAAAAATAGAAGATTGGAGAAAAAATGTCTAAAGAATAAAAAGTAGTTTTTTAAGACTTGAATTTTTAGGTCTTTTTTCTTTTAGAAGACAGGTGATTTACTATGGTAAAAGTTATCCACAAGTATAATTTTTATAAAAGTACTTGACAAGTTTTTGGCTATAGTGTAAACTTGCAACTGCATTTAGATAACGGAAAAAATGCGTCGAACATTACAATGTAATTAACCAAACAATTCACAATAAGAAAGTGACAAAGACTTCTATCGCTTTAGTTTATCTAAAGCGGGAAAATGTCTATTCAAAAAATAAAGAAACTCTAGGAAATAACTTTTATAGAGAGGGTAAAAACTTCGGTTTTTAATATCTCTTTTATTGAGAGTTTGATCCTGGCTCAGGATGAACGCTGGCGGCGTGACTAAGGCATGCAAGTTGAGCGATCGGTCTTCCTTCGGGAAGATACGGAGCGGCAAACGGGTGAGTAACACATTGGTAACCTACCTCCAAGACAGGGATAGCCCATTGAAAAATGGATTAATACCTGATAGTCATAACAGGCTTAAGTCTGTTGTGTAAAGTTCCGACGCTTGGAGAGGGGCTTATGGCTGATTAGTTAGTTGGTGGGGTAATGGCCTACCAAGACTTCGATCAGTAGCAGGCGTGAGAGCGTGACCTGCCTCACTGGGACTGAGACACTGCCCAGACTCCTACGGGAGGCTGCAGTCATGAATATTCCACAATGCCCGAAAGGGTGATGGAGCGACGCCGCGTGCAGGAAGACGCCCTTCGGGGTGTAAACTGCTTTTATCGAGGACGAATTAGTGACGGTACTCGAAGAATAAGAGGGTGCTAACTCCGTGCCAGCAGCAGCGGTAATACGGAGCCCTCGAGCGTTATCCGGTTTCATTGGGCGTAAAGCGTCCGCAGGTGGTTTGAAAAGTTAGTTGTTAAATCTTGAGGCTTAACCTCAAGGCTGCAACTAAAACTTTCAAACTCGAGGTTGGGAGAGGTAAGCGGAACACACGGTGTAGTCGTAATAAGCGCTGATATCGTGTGGAACACCAAAGGCGAAGGCAGCTTACTAGAACATACCTGACACTCATGGACGAAAGCGTGGGTAGCGAATGGGATTAGATACCCCAGTAGTCCACGCTGTAAACGATGTATACTAGGTATTGGAAGTATCGACCCTTTCAGTGCCGTTCAAGAAAGCTAACGCGTTAAGTATACCGCCTGGGTAGTACGGCCGCAAGGCTAAAACTCAAAGGAATAGACGGGGACCCGCACAAGCGGTGGATCATGTGGTTTAATTCGATGGTACGCGAGTAACCTTACCAAGGCTTGACATATAACTGCAAGCTCCCAGAAACGGGAGCCTCCTTCGAGGGTGTTATACAGGTGCTGCATGGTTGCCGTCAGCTCGTGCCGTGAGGTGTACCCTTAAGTGGGGTAACGAGCGCAACCCTTGTCCTGTGTTAAATGTACACAGGAGACTGCCGGCGTAAGCCGGAGGAAGGTGAGGACGACGTCAAATCAGCATGGCTCTTACGTCTTGGGCTACACACATGATACAATGGTCGGTACAGAGGGTCGCAAAGTCGCGAGACTAAGCTAATCCCAGAAAGCCGGCCTAAGTTCGGATTGGAGGCTGCAATTCGCCTCCATGAAGTTGGAATCGCTAGTAACCGCGCATCAGCACGACGCGGTGAATACGTTCTCGGGTCTTGTACTCACCGCCCGTCATACCACGAAAGTTGGCAATACCCGAAGCTTCTTTAGTTAATAAAGGGAGTGAAGGTAGGGTCAGTAATCAGGGTAAAGTCGTAACAAGGCATCCGTAGCGGAAGCTGTGGATGGATCACCTCCTTTCTGGAGAATTCTTTCAGCGTAAGCTGACAAGAATCGTCGACTTGATACCATATTTATATGGTAACTTGTAAGATTCCGATTTATTCGGAGTCATATCAATCTTTCAATTAGAGTTTTGTGGTAGACATTTGTAGAATGTCTTTGTCACTTTCATATTGTGAAAAAATAAAAAACACCTTTTTTGGGTGTTTTTTATTTTTTAAATACTTGCAAAATAAAATACATTTCGCTACAATTCTGATATATAGAAATTGTTATCAAAATAATATAAAAATATGGATTCAATAGATAGGTATTTAAAATTAGCAAAAAAGACAAATAGTAAATTTATTATTCACGACTCAAATACAAAAGAAGACTTTATAATATTGTCTTTAGATGAGTACGAGGATTTGGTTGAACAGGAAAAAATGGTAAATAATATTTTAGAAAGAAAAGAAGAAAATGAAAGTGTGCCAAGTTCTAATTTTTTTGATGAAGAAGAAGTTGAGGATAAGATAGATTTTTTGGATGAAGAAGTAGAAAAAGTAAATAAAGATATAGCACTTTGGTATTCTGAAGAAAAAGATGAAGAAGTAGGAAATCTTGATATTAAAAAAGAAAGAGAATTTTTACTAGAAAAAAAAGTGGAAGATTTTGAAGTAAAAAGTAAAAATGAAAATATAAAATCAAAAGAATCTACAGATTGGCATAGCATGGCAAATGTAATTTCTAAGCGTTTGGGTCGTAATGCAGAGTTGGAGTATGATGAGATTATGGATGTTGAGAATAAATCTCTAGAGTCTATAGATATAAATGGTATAAAATTGGATGATCCAATTGAGAAAGAAAAAGGTGAGCCAATTTTTTATGAGGAGTCGGTGTAGGGAAGATAGGTTGAGTAAAGAAAAAATAAATATAAAAAATCATCAGTATATGGGTGATTTTTTTATATTTATTTTTAAAATTTATTTACTTACTGTTGTTTTTTGGTGACCCCTAAGTAAAGCTAAGTACCCAAAACTTGACTAATTTTTTGTTATTGTGTATAATGCTAACGCATTTTTATTTTAAAAAAAGTGTAAAATTTAATAAATTATTATTTAGTAATTGTCGCTGGATTACAAAACGATTTTGGGACATCCCCAAATAGTGCGACATTATCAATTCATTTTGTATGGCAGATTTTCAAAGAACAAAGCCACATGTAAATGTGGGTACTATCGGTCACGTCGACCATGGTAAAACTACACTGACAGCAGCCCTTTTAAAGGTTTCAGCTGCACATGGTATGATGGCGTCTGCAAAAGACGTTGGTGAGATAGATGCAGCACCAGAAGAGAAAGCACGTGGTATTACTATTGCTACAGCTCATGTAGAGTACGAGACAGAAGCTCGTCACTACGCTCATGTTGATTGTCCAGGTCATGCTGACTATGTAAAAAACATGATTACAGGTGCAGCACAAATGGACGGAGCTATTCTTGTTGTTTCAGCAGCAGATGGTCCAATGCCTCAGACTCGTGAACACATTTTACTTGCTCGTCAAGTTGATGTGCCTCATATTGTAGTATTTTTGAACAAAGTTGATCAGGTTACAGATCCTGAACTTATTGACTTAGTTGAAGAAGAAATTCGTGATCTATTGAAGAAATACGATTTTCCAGGAGATGAAACTCCTATTATCCGCGGGTCAGCTCTGAAAGCATTGGAAAACCCATTAGATGAAACAACCTCAAAACCAGTATTGGATTTATTGCAAGCTTTGGATGATTTTATTCCACAACCAGTTCGTGAACTTGATAAACCATTCTTGATGCCAGTTGAAGATGTGTTCTCAATCGAAGGGCGTGGTACTGTTGTAACAGGTCGTATCGAAAGAGGAATCATTAAAGTTGGAGAAGAGATTGAAATGGTTGGAATGCAAGAAGCAACTCCAAAAAGTACTGTGACTGGTGTAGAGATGTTTAATAAAACACTTGACCAAGGACAGGCTGGAGACAACGCTGGAATTCTATTGCGTGGTGTTAAAAAAGAAGAAATTGAGCGTGGTATGGTTTTGGCTAAGCCAGGTACAATTAAAGCTCACACAGAATTTGAAACAGAAGTTTATACTCTTACAAAAGAAGAGGGTGGAAGACATAAGCCATTCTTCAAAGGTTATAAACCACAATTTTACATCCGTACAACTGATGTGACTGGTAGTATTGAACTTCCAGAAGGAACTGAAATGGTAATGCCAGGAGATACTGTATCAATGAAGGTTAAACTTCTTGTACCAGTAGCTATCGAAGAACAAATGCGTTTTGCTATCCGTGAAGGTGGTAGAACTGTAGGTGCCGGTGTTGTAACAAAGATTATCGCATAGTATTTAACTTATTTTGAGGGTCGAAAGACCCTCAAAATTTGTTTAGAATAGTATTTTAGTAAATTATGACAAATACAGTAACAAAAATCGAAGAAAAGAAAAATGAAAAAGTAGACCAACGTGTACGAATTAAAATTCGTGCATATGATAATAAAATTATCGATGTCGCTACTAAGACCATTATTGATACCGCAGAAAGAAATAATGCAAAAGTAGTAGGTCCAGTACCTCTTCCAACTGAAACTAACAAGTTTAGTGTTGGTCGTTCAACTTTTGTACACAAACAATCTTCTGAACAGTACGAAATGCGTACACACAAAAGATTGGTTGATATTATGAGTCCAAATTCAAACGTAATTGAAGCTTTAATGAATTTGAATTTGCCAAGTGGTGTTGATGTAGAAATCAAAATGTCGTAAAGACGGACTGATTCTAGAAAGTTTTTTATAAAAGAATTGTTGTTTAATTAAATTGGCTAAATTTAGCTTAATTTAATTAAATAACTATTCAAATACAGGTTGTGAATAAGTGTTTCGGCTTAGCTATTGACAGATTATTTGTTTTCTGTTAAGATAGTGCCGTTATTAAAAACCTAAATATTTATACAGATAAGATTCGTCTATTTTATAGATGGAAAACATCTGATCGAATGTATTGGTTTAGTGAGGTACGCGAAGATTTTAAATTAGATTAAATTAAAAGGCCATTTAACCTTAGGGTAAGAGGCTAGAAGCAGTTTTGGCAATATGCCATTGTTTAACTGCTTCTAGTTTTTTAAAACTCTAAATTCTGCTAGAAAATAGAATATGAAATTTATCTTAGGTAAAAAAATAAGTATGACACAAGTTTTCCGTGAAGACGGAATTGTTGTTCCTGTGACAAAAGTTAAAGCAGGACCTTGTGTTGTAACTCAAGTTAAAACTACAAAAAGTGACGGTGTAAATGCTGTTCAGATTGGTTTTGGCGACAAAAAATTGTTTAGATTGAATAAAGCGGAGCAAGGCAAACTTAAAGGGTTGCCAGCTTTAAGTTTTAAGAAGGATTTTCGTGTAGACGAAGATTCTACTTTGAAATTTGGTGATTACTTTACGGCAAGTACTTTTACACCTGGAGAAAAAGTGAAAGTTACTGGAACTTCAAAAGGAAGGGGATTTCAGGGTGTTGTAAAAAGACATGGTTTTCATGGTTCTCCTGCTTCTCATGGACATAAAGACCAATTGAGAATGCCTGGTAGTATTGGTGCAACTGGTCCAGCTCGTGTATTTAAAGGTACAAGAATGGCGGGGCACATGGGAGATGCACAGATTACTGTTGAAAATTTGGAAATAGTAGAGGTGAACCCAGAAACAAATGAAATTTTGATTAAAGGGGCAATTCCTGGAGCGCGTAATGGTTTAATTTGGCTAACAACTTCTAATGGAGTTGTAGAACCAGAAAAAAATCTTTTGGAAAAAGAGGGCGCTGTTGAAAATGTGGAAGTAATTGTAGAAGAGCCAAAAGAAGAAAAAACAGAAGAGATTTCTGTAGAAGAGTCAAAAGAAGATATAAATAAAGAAGAAGTATTTGTAAAGGATAATTCTGTAGAGGACAAGGAAAATAAATAATATGACTAAAGTATCAGTTTATAACAACAAAGGTGAACAGGCAGGTGAGTTAAGCTTAAATGATGCTATATTTGGTTTGACACCAAAAGAAGGTTTGGTTCAGCAGGTTTATTTGGCTCAAAGAGCAAATGCTAGAGAAGCTTGGGCTGACACAAAAGATAGGAGTGAGGTGCGTGGTGGAGGAAGAAAACCGTGGAAACAAAAAGGAACTGGTCGTGCACGACATGGATCAAACAGGTCACCTATTTGGACTGGTGGTGGGGTTACTTTCGGACCTTTGTCTGCTAGAAATTTCAAACAAAAAATTAACAAAAAAATGAAGAGAAAAGCAACTGTAATGGCTCTTTCAAATAAAGTTATTTTGGATAAATTTATTGTATTGGAAGATTTTGCACCAATATCAAAAACAAAAGACATGCTAAATCTTTTAAGTAAAATGCCTGGATTTGGTAGAACAATGCTTTTTATTTCCGCTGATTTAAATAGAGATATTATACTTTCAACAAGAAATATAAAGAAAGTAGATGTTCAAAGAGCTATTGATGTAAACATTGTTGATTTAATGCATCATCAATATATTGTTACTACAAAAGCTGGTGTTGAAGCTTTAGAAAAACGTCTTTCTTAAAAATACGAATATGGCTATTTTAGATAAAATAAAAAATAAAAAAGAAGAAGCCCCAAAAGCAAAAGCTGAAAAGAAGGTTGAAACTACACCAAAAATTTCTTCTGTAAAAAAAGTTACTGCTAAAGATACAAGTAATGCATTTAAAGTAATAGTTAAGCCTGTTGTTTCAGAGAAATCAAATTCTGAAGAGGCAAAAGGAAAATATACTTTTATTGTTGCTATAAATACGAACAAAGTAGAAATTAAAAAAGCAATTAATGATATTTATGGTGTGTTGCCTTTGAAAGTACGCACTTCAATTACAGACGGAAAAGTAAAACGTTTCGGTAGGTCTCGTGGTAGAAGATCGAGTTTTAAAAAAGCTGTTGTGACTTTACCAAAAGGTAAGACAATTAATATCCACGAAGGAGTTTAATAAAAAATATGGCAGTTAAGAAATACAAACCAACAACACCAGGAAGACGCGGAGCAAGTGTTATGGATTTTTCTATTATCACAAAAACAGAACCAGAAAAATGTCTTACAGCACCTTTAAATAAAAAAGCAGGGCGTAATAATACAGGTAGAATTACAGTGCGTCATCGCGGTGGAGGAGTTAAACGCCTTTATCGAATTGTTGATTTTAAAAGAAACAGATTCGACGAGACAGCTGAAATAATTGCAATTGAATATGACCCAAATAGAGGTCCAAACATAGCTCTTATTCAATATCAAGATGGAAAGAAGTCATACATATTAGCAGCAGAAGGTTTTAAAGTTGGTGTAAAAGTAACTTCTTCAAAAAATAAGATTGATGCTGTTGTTGGTTCAAGAATGCCATTATCACAAATTCCAGTAGGAATGTTTGTTTATAATGTTGAATTGACACCAAGTAAAGGTGGACAAATTGTACGTTCTGCTGGCTCTGGAGCTCAAATTCAAACAGTTGAGGGTAAGTTTGCTCAATTGAAATTACCTTCTGGAGAAATTCGTTTGGTGGCAAAAGGAAATATGGCTACTGTGGGAAAAGTTGGAAATGCAGAGCGTAAATATATTCGTCTTGGAAAAGCAGGAAGAAGAAGAATGCTTGGTTGGAGACCTACTGTAACCGGTAAAAGTATGAACCCTGTCGATCATCCACATGGTGGAGGAGAAGGTCATGCACCTATTGGTTTGAAAGGTGGGCCTAAAACTAAGTGGGGAAAGAAAGCGCTTGGTGTAAAAACAAGAAAAAAAGGGAAATGGAGCGATAAGTTTATTGTAAAAAGAAGAAAAAAACGTAAGAAATAAATTATGTCTAGAAGTCTTAAAAAAGGTCCTTTCGTCAACGCGAAGCTAATGAAAAAAGTTTCTAAGGCGACTGCGACTGGAGATAAAAAACCAATTAAAACATGGGCCAGAGCATCTACTATAACACCAGAAATGGTGGGGATGACTTTTTTGGTACACAATGGAAAGTTATTTTTAAATGTTATTGTTAATGAAAACATGGTAGGACATAAGTTAGGTGAGTTTTCACCTACTAAAAAGTTTGTGAGCCATGGTGGAAGAATGGCAAAACAAACAAAGTAGAAAAATAGTATATGAAAATGGAAACTAAAGCAAAATTAAGACATTTACGAATAGCACCAAGAAAGGTACGCCTGCTTGTTGATCTTGTTCGTGGAATGAAAGTACAGGAAGCTGTCGATCAGATGCAATTTTCACAAAAAAATGCTGCTCGTCCTGTGAAAAAACTTATAGAATCTGCAATAGCAAATGCTGTTCATAATCATGAGATGAATCCAGAAACTCTAATTATAAAAACAGCATTTGTGGATGAAGGTAAAACACTGAAAAGGTGGATGCCAAGGGCTATGGGTAGAGCAACTCCAATAAGAAAAAGAACTTCTCATATAACAATAGTTTTAGAAGGTGAAGTTGTCTCAAAGAAAAAAAATGTAAAAAAAGTAGAAGACAAAAAGACAGAAGTAAAAGAAGATAAGAAGGTTGTAGAAAAGGATGAAAAAGACTCTGCGCCAAAAAAACAAGATTCTTAAGTTTTGTATAAATAATAAATAATATGGGTCATAAAGTCCATCCAAAAATTCACAGAATTCCATTTATATACAATTGGGAATCAAGATGGTTTAGTAATAAAAACTATGCTCAAAATTTGGAGCAAGATATTAGAATACGCGAACATATAAATAAAAAGTTAAAAAGTTCACATATTGATTCTATTTTAGTAGAAAGAACACCAAAAAACTTAACTGTTACAATTTTAGCAGCAAAGCCCGGTTTTATTATTGGAAGAGGTGGTAAAGGGATTGATGAATTAAGAAAAGAAATTGAAAGAAAGTTTTTGAAAATGTCTTTGAAGGTTAGGTTGAATGTAAAAGAATTGCGTTCACCAGCACTTTCTGCAAAAGTTACTGCTACTACAATTGCAGAGCAAATTGAAAAGCGTTTTGCATTTAGAAGGGTAATGAAACAGACAATCGAAAAAGTGATGCAGGCCGGAGCACAGGGAATTAAAATTTCTTTGTCTGGAAGATTGAATGGTGTAGAAATTGCGCGTAATGAGAAATTATTTGCTGGAAAAGTTCCTTTGATTACTTTGAGAAGTGATGTTGATTATGCGTTGGTTGAGGCTGATACAATTTACGGAAAAATTGGAGTAAAAGTTTGGTTATATCACGGTGAAATCTTTAGTCAAAAAGATAAGTTTGCAACAGACTCTAAAAATGATAGAAGACCAAGAAGGGGAAACAACAGAAATAATAAAAACAGTTATAGAAAGAAGATAAGTTAAAGATTTAAGTATGTTATTACCAAAAAAAGTAAAACATAGAAAGTGGCACAAGCTTAGAAGGAGAAATAAAGGTGTTGCTACAAGAACTAATACCGTTGCGTTTGGTGAGTTTGGGTTGTGTGCACAAGGGCATGCTTGGCTAACTTCAAGACAGATTGAAGCTACGCGTAAGGTCTTAACAAGATTTGTTCGTCGTTCAGGAAAAATGTGGATTAGAGTATTTCCAGATAGACCTGTAACAAAAAAAGGTAGTGAAGTACCTATGGGGAAAGGTAAGGGTGCACCGGATAGATATGTTATTACTGTTAAGCCTGGAACTATCTTGTTTGAATTAGGTGGTCTTCCAGAAGGAGTTGCAAGAGAAGCAATGAGAAAAGCAGGACACAAACTGCCAGTTAAGGTAAAGTTTGTTAAAAAAGAATTTTAAGGAATAGGGTATGAAATTTGAAGATTTAAAAAATAAAAGTGAGAAACAGTTGCATGAATTGCTTTCACAAAAAAGAAATGAGCTAAGAGCTTTAAGATTCCAAGCAAGTGAAAATCAATTAAGTAAAGTTCGTGATATAAGAGAAACTAGAAAAGTAATTGCACGAATTTTGACTTTTTTGAATAAAAAGGTCTAAAAGACTTGATTTAATAGGAAAAATTTGCTAAGATACTACTTATGAATAATGACAAGAAGACAATTAAAAAGACTCAAAAAAGACAATTACAAGGTGTCGTTCTTAATGCTAAAGACAAAACTATTAGTGTGGAAGTTACTAGTATTAAAACACATACAAAGTATAAGAAAAACTACAAATCAAGTAAAAAATATCAAGTGCATGATGAGAGAAACATTGCAAAAGTTGGAGATAAGGTTGTTTTTGAAGAATGTCGCCCAATGAGTAAGATGAAGAGGTGGAGAATTTCTAAAATAGTTAAATAGATTTTAAAAGAAAAAGTATGATTCAGCATAGATCAATGCTAAAAGTAGCAGACAATTCAGGTGCAAAAAAGTTGATGTGTATCAGGGTTCTTGGTGGTTATAGAAAAAGATTTGCAAGAATTGGTGATGTAATTACATGTACAGTAAAAGAGGCGGTTCCTCGTGGTGCGGTTAAAAAAAGTGAAGTAGTCCATGCTGTAATTGTGCGTCAAAGAAAAGAAAAAAGAAGAGCAGATGGAACTTACATTAGGTTTGATGAAAATGCTGCTGTAATTATTGATAGAGCTAGTAAAGAAATGAAAGGTACGCGTATTTTTGGACCGATTGCTAGAGAGTTGCGTGCAAAAGGTTATCAAAAAATTGTTTCTTTGGCACCAGAAGTGCTGTAATAGGGAATAATTAGAATAAGAATATGAAAATAAAAACTGGAGACAAAGTAAAAATTTTATCTGGAAAAGACAGAGGAAAAACTGGTAAAGTTATTCAGATACTTGAAAACAAGAAAAAAGGACAAAAATATGTTGTTATTGAGGGTGTGAATATCTTAAAAAAGCATATTCGTTCACGCAGTGCTGGAGAAAAAGGGCAAATAATTGAACTTCCAGCTCCAATGAATGTGAGTAATGTTATGCTTATTGATCCTAAATCTGGTAAGCCAACACGCGTTGGTTATAAGATAGAAGGTGGTGATAAAAAGAGACTATTAAAAAGAAGTGGTGAGTTGATTGACTAATTATATGGATTCAAAATTGCAAACAATTTATAAAAAAGAAATAGTTCCAGCTCTAAAAAAAGAGTTTGGATTTAACAATCTAATGCAAGTGCCAAAAATTGAAAAAGTTATTATCAATGTGGGGTACGGGCGTCACAACAAAAATAAAAGCTATATCGAAAATGTTGAGAACACGCTATCAAGAATTACTGGTCAACGCCCTGTTCACAATTTGGCAAAACAGTCTATTTCAAACTTTAAGATTCGTGAAGGAATGGACATTGGTATGTCTGTGACATTGCGTGGAAAAAGTATGTACGATTTTCTTTACAGGTTTATCCATATCGCGTTACCGCGTGTAAGAGACTTTAGAGGGTTGAATCCAAAAAGTTTTGATAAACAAGGTAACTATAGTATTGGTATTAAAGAAAATATTGCTTTTCCGGAAGTAACAGCAGAAACATTAGAAAAGATTCATGGTTTGCAGGTAGTAATTGCTACAACAGCAAACAATAAAAAAGAAGGTATGTCACTTTTGAGAAAAATGGGACTACCTATTAAAAAATAAACAAAGTATAACACGGGATTATGGCAACACAAGCACAAATTTCAAAGTCAAAGAAAACGCCAAAATTTAGTACACGAAAAGTAAATCGTTGCTGGAAATGTGGTAGAAATCGTAGTTTTATGCGTAAGTTTAGATTGTGCAGAATTTGCTTTAGAGAATTAGCAAACCAAGGTCTATTGCCCGGTGTAAGAAAATCTAGTTGGTAAATTAATTTATTTTTATGATGACTGATCCAATAGCAGACATGCTAACACGTATAAGAAATGCTCAAATGGCTAAATTGCCAAGAGTAAAAATGCCTTTATCAAAATTGAAGCTTAATATTGCTGAGATTTTAAAACAAGAAGGTTATGTTAGTTCTGTAGAAAAAATTGAAGAAGGTGTTCCAAAAGTTTTAGTTTTAGGATTAAAATATAATGGTAGAACTCCTGCTATAACTAATATTAAACGCGAAAGCAAGCCTGGGCATAGAATGTATAAAAAGGCTGATGAACTACCAAAAATCTTGAATGATTTTGGTTTCGCAATTATTTCAACCCCAAAAGGGCTTATGACAAATAAGCAGGCTCGCAAAGCTGGGCTTGGTGGTGAAGTACTTTGTTCAATATATTAAAAATATGTCACGTATAGGAAAACAAATAATTCAAATTCCACAAGGGGTAACAGTTGAAACTGCTGATGGTTTTGTAATTGTAAAAGGACCAAAAGGAGAATTGAAAAGAGCATTAAATTCTATTGTAAAAGTAAATATTACAGAGAATCAAGCTACTGTAAGTGTGGAAAATGAAACTAATAAAAAAGAAAGGTCACTTTGGGGAACTTTTTCTTCTCACATTAAAAATATGGTTGTAGGTGTGTCTGTTGGATACAAAAAACAACTTGAAATTAATGGTGTTGGTTATCGTGTGGTGATGCAAGGAAAAGACTTAAAAATAGAGGTAGGTTTTTCACATCCTGTTTTATATTCTATTCCAGAAGGAATTACAGCAACTACTGAAAAGAATTTAATTACTATTGAAGGGATTGACAAGGAATTGGTAGGGCAGACATCAGCAGAAATAAGAGCAATTAAAAAACCAGAACCGTACAAAGGTAAAGGTATTAAATATGTAGATGAGGTAATTCGTCGTAAGGCTGGTAAAGCTGCAAAGGCAGCTTAGGGATTTTCATTAAACATTCTTTTTGTTTAAAGTGTGGGTGGTGATAATTGTATAAATAAAATAATATGGCAAAAGTAAATAGAAAACAGACAAGGGAAAGACGCAGAGCTCGTGTGAGAGCTCGTATTTCTGGTACAATTCAAAGACCACGTTTGAATATTTTTAGAAGTTTAACTGGAGTTTATTTACAACTTATTGACGATGTTAATGGAAAAACAGTTGTAAGTGTAAATAGTAAAAAAGATGGGAATACTGGTGATGCTGGTAAAAGAAAAGGGGGCGTCGCTAAATCTTATTTATTGGGAATGGCTTTGGCTGAAAAAGCAAAAGCTAAAAATATTGAAAATATCGTTTTTGATCGCGCTGGATATCTTTACCATGGTCGTGTAAAAGCTGTGGCAGAAGGTGCTCGTGAGGGCGGTTTGAAATTTTAAGTTGTTTAAACAAAACTATGGCATTTAAAGGAAAGTCTAGAAAATTTAAGCGTGAAAAACCTGAATTTGATCAGCAGATTGTGGATTTATCACGCGTAACGCGTGTGACTGCGGGTGGAAAACAGATGAGCTTTCGCGCACTACTTGTAATTGGAGATCGAAAAGGGAGAGTTGGATATGGATTGGAAAAAGGTAAAGATGTACAAATCGCAGTAAATAAGGCATATAATCAGGCAAAAAAGAACTTGATTACTATTCCTATGGTTTATGACACATTGCCACACAGAGCAGAGGCTAAATTTAAAGCAGCAAGAGTAATGATAAAACCTGCTCCAATTGGTTCTGGTATTATTGCGGGAAGTGTAATTCGTACAGTTTTGGAGCTTGGCGGAGTGCCAAATGCTTCTGGAAGAATAATGGGAAGAACAAACAATAAAATTACAAATGTAAAAGCGTTGTTTATAGCCTTGCAATCTTTCAAGAAAGAGGCATTGACTCAAAAAATAAAAAAAGTAAACACACCTAAGGTGGAAAAAGTAGAAGAGGTAAAAGAAGAAGATGTTAAGAAGGAGGCGAAAGTAGAAAAAAAGATTTCAAAAACAGCAGTAAAGAAAAAAGTTGCTAAAAAAGTTGAAGCGAAAAAATAATTAGAAAAATATGGCAATTGAATTGCATAAAATTAAATCATCTAGAAAATCAAGTAGAACAAAAAAACGTGTTGGCCGTGGAAATGCCACAGGAAAAGGTACTTATTCTGGCCGTGGTCTAAAAGGACAGCGTTCTCGTGCAGGTGGAAAAGGTGGACTGAAAAGAATTGGTATGAAGGCTAATTTACAGAAGATTCCAAAAGTTCGTGGTTTCAAGAGTATACACCCTAAAAAGGAGACTGTGTCTTTGTCTACGCTTGAAAAATTTGCAGATAAGATGGAAATTGTAACACCGGAGTCTTTAAAAAAGTTGAAGATTATTGCAAAAGCTAGAAATGGTGTTAAGATAGTATCTAACGGAGAACTTACAAAAAAGATAGCAGTAAAAGGTTGTGGTGTTTCTGCAAAAGCAAGAGAAGCAATTGAAAAAGCTGGTGGCTCTATTGAATAAAACTGTTTGTAGTTCCTGTTTCTTTTTACTCAATTTTATAGTACTTACTTTATGTGGTGGGAAAAAATTATTCGTATCTGGAAAATAAAAGATATTCGCAAAAACGTTTTGTTTGTATTGGCAATGTTGGTTGTTTTCAGATTGGCAGCCCACATTCCAGTTCCTGGAATTAATGTAGAAAATCTTGGTAGATTTTTGGATGGAAATCAGATATTTGGAATGATGAACTTGTTTTCTGGTGGAACAATGGAGAACTTCTCTATTGTGATGCTTGGAATAGCACCTTATATTACATCTTCAATTATATTTCAGCTTTTGGGTATGATCTATCCAAAGATAGAGGAAATGCAAAAAGAAGGCGAGGCAGGTCAGCAAAAGATAAGTATGTATACTCGCCTTGCTACTGTTCCTCTTGCGTTTTTACAATCTTACGCAATGATAAATATATTGCGTCAGTCTCAATATGATATTGTAGGGGATATAACTGTTTTCCAACTTAGCTCTATTATGATTACAATTACAGCAGGAACTATGTTCTTGATGTGGATTGGAGAATTAATTAGTGAAAAAAAAGTTGGGAATGGTATATCTTTATTAATCTTTGCTGGTATAATATCTGCTGTTCCTGGAGTTCTTCAAAACTTAATTATAAACTATAACTCAGCAGACTTGTTTACATATGTTTTATTTGCAATAGTGTCTGTAATTACGATAATTGCAGTGGTTATAATTAGTGAGGGACAAAGGAATATTCCTGTTAAATATGCACGGCAAATTCGAGGTAGAGCAGGTCAAGGTCAGCAAACACACTTACCACTTCGTGTGAATATGGCTGGAGTTATCCCTATTATTTTTGCAATTTCAGTTGTACTATTCCCTCCGCTTGTCGCCCAATTCTTTGTGAGTAATCCAGGAGTTTTGGGTACTGTTGCGAGAGTGACAGTTGATATTTTTAATAATCAGATTATTTACGGAGTTTTATATTTCTTGATGGTATTTGGATTTACCTACTTTTATACAGAGGTTATATTCCATCCAGACCAGATGGCAGAAAATTTACAAAGACAAGGTGCATTTATCCCAGGAATTCGTCCTGGTAAAGAAACTGAAAATTATCTGAAATCAACAATGAATAAGATAGTACTGTTTGGAGCTTTATTCCTAGCAGGTATTGCAATTCTTCCTTTGATTGTGCAGGGAATAACCCAGACACAATCGCTAGCGATTGGTGGTACAAGTTTGCTAATTGTAGTGTCAGTAGCAATTGACACCGCAAAACAAACGGAAGCACAAATAACAATGCATGAATACGATAGAGTTTAAAACTTTAAAAAAACCATCCGAGAGGGTGGTTTTTTATTACTTGATTTTTATAGTGAAAAGTGTTAAATTATTTATGTGGAAACTCCACTATTTTTTATTTTTTAAACGAGTGAGAGTTGTAATAAGTCGAAGCGAAGCGTAGATTTATTATAACCGAGCGAGTGCAAAAAAGAAGATTTTTTTATTTAATAAATCGAGACTAAAAACATTTAGTTATGAAAAAAATTATTATTTTACTTGGTATTCCTGGAAGTGGTAAGGGAACTCAGGCAAAGTTGATTGCGGAGAATTATAGTTATACTCATATTTCTACTGGAAATCTTTTTCGTGCTATTTTGGCAGATGAAAATGCGGACGGAAAAATAGTAAAAGCAGTTGAGGGAATTAAAGATGGGAAAATGGTTGCAGACGAGATTGTGTATAAACTTGCTTTTGCGGAAATAGAAAAAAAGATGAATGAAAGTGACGGTGTAGTACTGGACGGCGCTATAAGGAATTTAGAGCAGGCAGAAGCTTATGATAGGTTTTTTAAGGAAAAAGGATGGCAAAATGATATAATGGCAGTAGAAATAGAATTGACTGATGAAATAGCCACAGAAAGGCTTTTGAAGCGTCATGAAGGTAGAGAGGATGACAAAAAAGATGTAATTCTAAAAAGAATGGAAGATCAGGGAAATGCGAAGATAAGACCCATTGTGAATTACTATAAAAAAATAGATATATTAAAAGTGGTGGACGGTAGTAAAAATATAGAGGAAGTGACAAAAAGCATAAATAAAGTGTTAAAATAATTATGATGAATTTTATAAAACCAAAAGAAGTTCAAGATAAACTTGTGAAAGGTGGAAAAATTTTGGGTGAGGTTTTGGAAAAGATATCCAAAATGGCAGTACATGGAATAAGTACTGCTGAGATAGATAAAGAAGCTGAAAGACTTATAAAAGAAGCTGGTGGATTGCCAGCTTTTAAAGGTTATGGTGGAGATAAATACAGGAAAGGATTTCCTGGTACTGTTTGTGTTGCTAGAAATCATGAGTTGGTTCATGGGGTTGCAAGGGATAAGGATATTCTGAAAGAGGGGGATATTTTTAGTATGGATATTGGAATGCAGTGGCCTAGAAAATGTGGAGAAGGGGAGAATAAAAATGGATATTTTACAGATACGGCTTTGACTGTGGCTGTTGGGAAAATTCCTGAGAAAACTCAAGGTCTGATGAATGTGACAAAAAAAGCTTTGGAAATCGGAATTGATAAATGTAGAGCTGGAAATAAACTATCTGATATTGGAGAAGCTATTCAGGATTATGTAGATCCAAAAGGGTATGGAATTGTGCGAGATTTGATAGGACATGGCGTAGGGTTTCATGTACACGAAGAGCCTAGGGTTCCAAATTTTTATGATTCTAGCTTGAAGAGAATTATTTTGAAAGCTGGAATGGTTTTGGCATTGGAACCAATGATAACAATGGGGGGGGGTGATATCGTGACAGCAGATGACGATTGGACAATAGAAACTGCAGACAAAAGTTTGTGTGCACATTTTGAGCATACTGTTATAATTACAGAAGGCGATCCAATTGTAGTGACCAGAAGACCTTTAGAAAAATAAATATGAATATTTTAGGTATTGATTTTGGAACAAAAAGGATTGGTTTGGCTGTAAAAAGAGACGCTGTAGATGTTGTTTTACCTTTTGGTGTTTTTGAATGGGAGGGCGAAGATGAGAAAATACAAGAGTTTGCTAAATTAATTTTAAAAGAAAATTTTGATAAGATTGTAATAGGCTTGCCGGTTGGTTTGGAAAGTGGAGAAGAGACTAAAAATTCAAAAAAAGTTCGAGAATTTGCAGAAAAAATAAAATTGAAAATTGATACACCAATTGAGTTTGCAGATGAAAGATATTCTTCTCACGAAGCAGATGAGATGGGTGGTGAAGCTTATCGCGATGAGAAGGCTGCAATGGTTATTTTGCAGGAGTATTTACAGAATTAGAGTATATATAATATATGTATGCAATTGTTTTGGAGCGAAGAGATTTTCGTGAAAATGACCAGTTGATAACTTTTTATACAAAAGATAGTGGAAAGGTTGATGTTTTGGCGCGTGGAGTTAAGAAAATTGTAAGTAAAAATTCGGCCAATTTGGAGCCGTTTTGTTTTGTGGATGCGGAAATTTTGCAAGGAAAAGAAATGAGAATTTTAGGTAGTGTTCAGTCTATAAATTCTTTTTCTAATTTACGACAAGATTTTAAAAAAATTTTATTGGCACAGTTTACCGTAAAAATGTTGAGCGAATTGACACAGGAAAATCTTCCAGACAATAAGGTTTTTATTTTTTTATACAGTTGGTTGAATTTTTTAAATGAGCTTAGTTGTGTTGTAAATTATATTACACTTTTAAATTCTTTTACTTTAAAAATGTCTGCTTTGCTTGGTTTTTTACCACAGTTAAATTTTTGTGTTCATTGTCCTAGAAGGTGTTATGATGGTGGAAATTCATGGTTTTTTCATTTTTCTGGAGGTGGGGTTTTATGTGAAAATTGTAAGATTAAACACTTTATACAGTCAAAAGATCTAGCATTTTTAGGAGGAATTAGAAATGATATGATAACTTTAATAATTAGTAAATTTAGTGAAGTTGGTAGTATTGAAAATACAGAAAATCCAGAAAAAGTATATAAATTTATAATTCGCTATTTGGAAAGTTTCAACGAAAAAGAAGTAAGTAGGGTGAATTTGAGTTTTTTTGTTTAATTTTACTTGACACTTTGTGGTATTCGTGGTGAGATATAAATGTTCTTTTAAATATACAACTATAGATTAGGAGGGGGTATGTGTGTTTTGGTGAAACTTTTTGTGTCATTATTTTTACTTACATCTTGTGGTGCTGGGCTTGAGGTTGTGGTTTCAGAATTAAAAATAGAAACACCAAAAATGAAAGTTCAAGGGTTTGAGCTTGTTTGCGGTGAAGGCACAGAACAAAAATTTTCTGAGAATAAAGTATTTTTGGAAAATAGATGCGAGCGTAAAAATAATATTTGGCATGGTAAAAGAAGGGTTTATTATTTGAACGGCCAGCTCTATATAGACTCTACTTTTTGTGAGGGTAAACTTTGCAGAATTTGGAAGACTTATTATGAGAGTGGTATGTTGAAAAGTGATGGGTTATATAAAAAAGGTAAACCAAACGGAATATGGACTACATATTATAAAAATGGAAATAAATTTTCAAGTGGAAAATTTAGAGATGGGTGCAAGGATGGGATTTGGTATTTTTACGATGAAAATGAAAATAAGATTGTAAAAATTTTTGCAGATGCTAAGACTTGTAGATCTGAAGTTGTTGAAAAATATGAAAGGGGTTTATAATGGCACTTGACTCTACAATTATTATTTGTACAGGACTTATAATATTTTCTACCCCTGATCCTGCGGTTTTCTTTCTGGAAAATCAAATGTGGGAATGGCCAGAAAATTATACTGAAAGTCTGGAAATGGAGTGTGAAAAGGGCACTTACTCAGATTGGTATTTGCTAGATTTTGAGAATTTAGTATTGTTTTGTAGAAAATCGGATGGCACAAAACACGGTGTCTGGAAAAAACTTTATTTAAATGGTAAAGTACAAGTGCAGCGACATTACGAAAATAATATTAGAAATGGTTTGGAAAAGGTTTATCATAAAAATGGTGTGGTTGCCGAAGAAGGTTTTATTGTAAATGATGAACTAGATGGGGATTGGGTTTTTTATGATGAGCGTGGTGTTATCAGAATGATGGGAACCTATGATGTAGGTTGTAGAATTGGTTGGTGGGTTGTATATGACAAGAATGGAGAGCAGGTAATGGGCAGTGTTTATAAAAAATGTAAGGGTACAAGTACAGAAGTCTACTAATAGTGAAATTTTTTAAAACTCAAGGAGAAGACATAAAAATCTTCTCCTTTATATATAAAAGTATGAATATTTTTATTGACCAGGTGTCAGAATTTATAGAAAAAACAGTTACATTAAAAGGATGGATTTATAATACACGTTCTTCTGGGTCTATTGCTTTTTTGCAGATTCGTGATGGAAGTGGGTTTATTCAGGCTGTGGTTTCAAAAAGTGAGGTTGATGAAAGTGTTTGGAA